>JBDRFQ010000346.1:0-12861 GCA_043818685.1 Candidatus Eiseniibacteriota bacterium | reverse complement strand
TTGTTCGCGCCGACGGTGCCGTCCGCCCCGAGGCCGTAGAACATCGCGCGGACGACCTTCTCCCCCTCGGTCGAGTAGTCCGGATCGTAGGGTAGGCTCGTGTTCGTCTTGTCGTCCTCGATGCCGATCGTGAAGTGGTTCCTCGGTTTCGCCGCGGCGAGGTTGTCGAAGACCCCCTTCACCATGGCCGGCGTGAACTCCTTCGACGAGAGTCCGTAGCGCCCGCCGACGATCTTCGGAGAGCTCTTCAGCGGCCCGAAGCCGTTCTCGAGCCCCTCGTGGATCGCGTGCACCACGTCGAGGTAGAGCGGCTCGCCGGCGCTTCCCGGCTCCTTCGTCCGGTCGAGGGCGGCGATCGCCCGCACGGTCTTCGGGAGCGCCTCAGAGAAGCGCTTCGTGTCGAACGGCCGGAAGAGGCGCACCTTGACGAGACCGACCTTCTCCCCGTGGCGGTTCATGTGCTCCACCGCCTCGTGCGCGGCCTCGGCCCCCGAACCCATGATCACGATCACGCGATCCGCCTCGGGATGGCCGGCGTACTCATACAGCCGATACGCGCGCCCGGTGACGCGGGCGAACCGCTCCATCACCTTCTCCGTGATGTCCGCACAGGCGAGATAGTACGGGTTGATCGCCTCGCGCGCCTGGAAGAAGACGTCCGGGTTCTGGGCGGTCCCGCGGATGAACGGCCGGTCCGGAGAGAGCGCACGCATGCGATGCTTCAGGACGAGCTCGTCGTCGATCATCTCGCGCATCTGGTCGTCGCCGATCAGCTCGATCTTCTGCACCTCGTGCGACGTCCGGAAGCCGTCGAAGAAATGCAGGAAGGGGACCCGCGTCTCCAGGGTCGCCGCGCTCGAGATGAGCGCGAAGTCCATCGCCTCCTGAATGCTCCCCGACGGGATGAGCGCGAAACCGGTCGCCCGCGCCGTCATGACGTCGCTGTGATCGCCGAAGATCGAGAGCGCGTGCGTCGCCACGCTGCGCGCGGCCACGTGGAACGCCGTCGACGTCAGCTCGCCGGCGATCTTGAACATGTTCGGGATCTTGAGAAGAAGCCCCTGCGAGGCGGTGAAGGTCGTCGTGAGGCAGCCGGCCTGGAGCGATCCGTGCCAGGCGCCGGCCGCCCCGGCCTCGCTCTGCATCTCCACGACGTCCGGGACGACCCCCCAGATGTTCTTCTTCCCCTCGGATGCCCACTGATCCGCCCATTCCCCCATGTTGGAGGAAGGCGTGATCGGGTAGATGGCCGCCACTTCATTGATTCGATAGGCGACGTATGCGACCGCTTCGTTGCCGTCTATCGTGATGGGGACGCGTATAGGCACTTCACTCCCCCCTGTATGGGCGCCCCGCCCGCTCCAAACCCCCACTTTCCGTTCCTCGGGAAAACGAGATCCCAAGGCAGGAACTCCCATTGTAGGCCCGCGCCCCGGATGAGGCAACCCCTCGAAACGGGCGATTTCTTGCGGCGCCCCCCCCCGGGCCCTATAGTGAGAAATGGAAGAAGGCCCCCGCCGCGGCCGGCTGGAAGGCCCGGGCCCGGTCCGGATCGAGGCCGGGGTCGGCGGCGAGCACCCGAGCATCCGGGAGAGACGTCCATGATTCAGGAGGCGCACGTCCGACCACGGTCGTACCGGGCGTATACGCGGAAGGACATCGATCGGATCGGGAAAGAGCTCGGCCTCTCGCCGCGTGAGATCCTCGCGATGAAGGCCGTGTCTGTTGTGCTCCCCTTCCGAGTCAACAACTACGTGCTCGAGGAGCTGATCCGCAGGGAGGACCTCCCCGGGGATCCGATCTACCAGCTCGTCTTCCCCCAGCCGGAGATGCTGAAGCCGAAGGACTTCCAGAGGATGCTGCGTCTGGTCGAGAGCGGGGTGTCCGACAAGGCCCTGCTCGCGGCGGCGCGAACGATTCAGATGTCAATGAATCCGCATCCGGCGGGGCAGGTGGAGCTGAACGTTCCCCGCCTGGGAGGGAAGGCGCTCCCCGGCCTCCAACACAAATACCGGGAAACGGTCCTGTTCTTCCCGAGCCAGGGGCAGACGTGCCACGCCTACTGCACGTACTGCTTCCGGTGGGCCCAGTTCGTCGGCGCGGACGAGCTGAAGTTCGCCTCGCGGGAGGCGGAGACTCTCGCCCGATACCTCGCGAAACACACCGAGGTCGCCAGCCTCCTCTTCACCGGCGGTGATCCGCTCGTGATGAAGTCGCGGGTTCTCCGCCGCTATGTCGAGCCTCTCCTCTCGCCCGAGTACGAGCATCTGACGAGCATCCGGATCGGCACGAAGGCGCCCGCGTACTGGCCCTACCGGTTCTCCACCGACCCGGACGCGGACGACCTCCTCCGGCTTTTCGAGCAGGTGACGAGGAGCGGCCGCAATCTCGCCCTGATGGCCCACTACAGCCATCCGCGGGAGCTCCGCACCCCGGAGGCGCAGTCGGCGATCCGGCGGATCCACCGCACGGGGGCGGTGGTGCGGACCCAGGCGCCGGTCGTCCGGCACGTGAACGACTCGGCGCAGACGTGGGCCGATCTCTGGCGGACCCAGGTGCAGCTCGGGGCGGTGCCCTACTACATGTTCGTCGAGCGGAACACGGGGCCGAAGAAGTACTTCGAGATGCCGCTGGCGCGCTGCCTCGAGATCTTCGAGAGGGCGTACCGGCGGGTCTCCGGGCTCGCGCGGACCGTTCGCGGGCCGATGATGTCCGCCACCGCCGGCAAGGTGCTGATCGATGGGGCTGCCGAGATCGGAGGGGAGAAGGTCTTCGTCCTGAAGCTCATCCAGGGCCGGGACCCGGCCTGGGTGAACCGGGTGTTCTTCGCGCGCCACGATCCGGAGGCGACGTGGCTCCGGGACCTCGAGCCGGCGTTCGGGGAGAGGGAGTTCTTCTTCGATCCTCTTCTCCGGGAGATCCAGAGGAACCGCCAGGCCCCGGCGTGGGGCGAGCGGGCGGTGCCGAGGAGGAAGATCACGATCTTCGGGCACGTCGAGTGGGAGTGAGCGGCTGTGCGGGGGGACTGGGGCGGGGGTCGGGAAGGCGGGAGATCGAGAGAGGCGGAACGCTCCGAAAGACGGAAAGGGGAGCGCGTTGGTGAGGCTGCGCGGGAACGACCCCGATATCAGTTTGAATCTGAACGTTCGTGGGATGAAGCCTTCCGCCACGCTCGCGGTCAACGAGACGAGCGATCGCCTGCGGCGAGAGGGGCGGAAGGTCTTCAAGCTCGGCCTCGGGCAGTCGCCGTTCCCTGTTCCGCGATCCGTCGTCGAGGAGCTCCGCGCGAACGCGCATCAGAAGGACTACCTGCCCGGCAAGGGTCTTCACCGGCTCCGCCGGGCGGTCGCCGACTACTACGAACGGACCCAAGGGCTCACCCGCGGGTGGGAGGACGTGCTCGTCGGACCGGGCTCGAAAGAGCTGATGTTCCTCCTTCAGCTCGTCTACTACGGCGACCTTCTCATCCCGACGCCGAGCTGGGTTTCGTACGCCCCGCAGGCCCGCATTCTGGGGAGGCACGTGCACTGGCTCCCCACCTGGCGGGAAGACGACTGGCGCCTCATGCCGGAGCAGCTCGAGAAGTGCTGCTCCGGAGACCCGGTGCGGCCGCGGATCGTCGTGTTGAACTACCCGAGCAATCCGACCGGCGCCACCTACCGCGCGGAGAGGCTGAGGGAGCTCGCGCGCATCGCGCGCGCCCACAAGACGATTCTTCTCTCCGACGAGATCTACGGCGAGCTTCACCACCGCGGCCAGCACGTCTCGGTCGCGCGCTTCTACCCGGAGGGGACGATCGTGAGCGGGGGCCTCTCCAAGTGGTGCGGCGCGGGGGGATGGCGCCTCGGCGTCTTCTCGTTCCCGCGAAACCTCGGGTGGCTCCTCGACGCGATGGCAGCCGTGGCGAGCGAGACATACACATCAACGAGCGCGCCGATTCAGTACGCCGCGGTCCGCGCCTTCGACGGCGGCCTCGACATCGAACGCTACCTCTGGCGCGCGAGGAAGATCCTCGGCACGCTCGGACGGTGGGGCGCC
The DNA here is from genome assembly GCA_043818685.1 of Candidatus Eiseniibacteriota bacterium. Lineage (GTDB taxonomy): Bacteria > Orphanbacterota > Orphanbacteria > Orphanbacterales > Orphanbacteraceae > VGIW01. The sequence continues at coordinate 8,823 of JBDRFQ010000346.1, read as the reverse complement.
GAGCGGCTCCGCGGGGCGGGGATCGAGGTCGGGCGTCCGCGAGGAGGGTTCTATCTCTTCGCCGACTTCTCCGCGCGCGAGGAGGTGCTGCGTGGGAGAGGGATCCACTCGAGCGCGCAGCTCTGCGAGCGTCTTCTCGAGGAGACGGGGGTCGCGATCCTCCCCGGGATCGATTTCGGCCGGCCGGAGGAGGAGCTCACCGCGCGGATCGCCTACGTGGACTTCGACGGGGCGCGCGCCCTCGCGGCCGTGGAGCAGATGCCGCGCGACGCGGTCCTCGACGAAGAGTTCCTCTCGGCCTACGCGGGGAACGTAACGGAGGCGGTCGGGAGGATCGCCGCGTGGGTGGGGGAGGGGGAGTCGGCGGAGCGCTAGGACCCGCGCGGCGGCGCGACTGCCCGATCGATTGAAAGAGGGTGGGGATGGTCCCGGGTCCGGGGCCGGCACGGTGTGGGGGGCGTCGATCGGCGCGGCAACGGCGCGGGGGAAGGGAGGTGCCGGTTGGCCGAGGTCGGACAGGTCGCGCTTCGCGTGTTCCTTCTCGTTCTTCTCGACGCGGTCCTTCTCGCCGGCCTTCTCGCGATTCCCCTCGGGCTCTCCGGCAACTTCGTCCTTCTCGGCGCGGCGCTTCTCGTCGCGATCGTCACGCGCTTCCATCTCATCGGAATCGCCGCGCTCCTCGTGCTCGCCGCGCTCGTCGCGGTGGGGGAGATCCTCGAGGCGGTTCTCGGCTCCGTCATGACGAAGAAGTACGGCGGGACCCGCTGGGGGATGGTCGGCGCGTTCGTGGGCGGGATCGTCGGGGCGGTCGCCGGGACCCCGCTCCTCCCCGTCATCGGTACGGTGATCGGGGCCTTCGCCGGAACCGCGCTCGGGGCGTTCCTCGCCGAGCTCCTCCGCGGGGCTCGGAGCGAAGAGACGGTTCGCGCGGGAGTCGGCGCCCTCGTCGGGAAGATCCTCGCATCCGCGATCAAGCTCTCGATCGGAATGGGAATCGTCGTCTACACGATTGTCAGGACCCACGGCGGGGCGGGCTGACCCCATCCGTTCGCATTATCCGAGCTTCTTCGGCGTGCGGAAACGAGGGAAGGGGCGCCGGCTCGGACGGTCCTCGCGCACCAAGGTCATGTTCCCCGGGTCGGTCGGCATGCCCCGGCGGTGGAGATGATAGACGCGCGCGCTCATCGGGCCTGTTGCGGAGCAGGTCCCTGCGAGATCACCGGGAAGCCGGACCGCAGCCCCAGAGATTCGGAGGCGCCAGCTCGAGGCTGTTGCCGGCCGGATCGCGAAAATAGACCGAACGCCCGCCTTCCTCCCGCTCGACCTCGTTCTCGATCTCGATCCCGTGGCTCTCGAGATGCCGGCGCCAGGCGTCCAGCTCTTCGGGTCGGACGGCGAAGGCGAGATGCCCGGGCCCTTGGGTCCCGTGAAACGGGACGGACCGGCCGCTTCGACCGCTTTCTCCGGGGTCGAAGGGGAGGAGGACCCCGTCCGCGCAGCGGAACGTGATGAAGAGATCGCTCCGCCGGATCACTTCCAGCCCGAGAATGCCTCCGTAGAAGCTCTCGGCCGCGTCCAGGTCTCTCGCGTACAGCACGGACTCCAAGATCCTCTCGATCTTCGGCATGCGGCACCCCACGATCGAATCGGGCGAGGGAAGGCGCGAGATCCCGGCTTCTCTTTTCCCGCGCCGTGCCCTCGCGCGCCCCCGGTCTCTCACGAAACACGGTAGCAGCCGGACGTGCGGCTCTCAACTCCCCTCGCGATCGTCGCTTGACGGACGGAGTCCGGATGCGCCGGTCAGGCGGCCTCTGCCGCCGGTGATTTCAGGAGCCACACGAGAAGCCCTCCGCTCGCTGCCCCGAGAACGACGCCGCCCAGAAGACCGACCGGTCCCCCGAGAGTCGTGCTGAGCCAAGCCAGGCCCCAGGAGAGGACGCTCGCCCAGGCCCAAGCGCCCGCCCTGGACGTGTGGGGGCGCAAAACGCGCACCTGCAGAAGGCCTGCGATCAGACCGCCACCGACACCGACGAGAAGCACCCCGAACGGCCCGTCCTCCGGAAGCCGGACACCGAAGGGCCGAAGCTCGTCGGCCAGAACGCCCAATACGAATGGGATTCCCAGGCCGATGGCGGCGCCCCGTGTCCAAGCGTGCGAGAGAGAAAGCCATCGGCGGGCCGCGATTTTCTGGGAAAGGCCCACAGCCGCCCCCATGCAAACACCGACGATGAGATTCGTCGTCTTTGGATACACGAGGTTGACGACGAGATACGAAAGCACGATGGCCGAGACGGCCCCAACGACCCATCCGATCGTGGTGGCGGCCAGCCACCTTCCCCAGAAACCCCAACCGGGGTCCGGCGCCCGTGAGGCCATAGTGCGCTCCCCTTTCGCAAGCTGATGTGGCCTAACGCTCGCACAACCTGCGGATGAGGACCGGCGCGGGGCCCGCTCTACAGGCTCCGTGACGGACGAATCCGTCGGGTGCATGCGAAGCTGGACAGTGGCGTCACCGCGAGAGGTGACGAGATAGCCAGCGTTGAATGTCCGTTGCCAGTTCCTCACGCGCGCTCCCGAAGCCGTGGTCGTCGTGATATGCGAGAAACGTTACGTCAGATGCTCCAGCCTCCTTGAGTGCGCGATAGAAAGGCAGCAGAACATCCTCCATTGAGACCTGCAAGTCGTCCCAGCCGCCCATTAGCAGGATGGAGCGGTCAGCAAGGCGAGAGGCGTTCTCCTGGAGACCATATACGTCCTGATGTTCAGCGAGTTCTTGGAGCACCAGATCCACATCATCGAATCTGGCTGGACCATCCGGGGCACGGGCGCCTGTCAACATCTGCCGTATCGCTTCATCGTACTGAGGATCTCCCTGCACCTTTCGAACAAACACCCCGTGGTCGTTTCCAGCAATTGAAATCACGCGGCGAACCCCGGGCTCGGTGGCTGCACAGGCCATTGCCATACCTCCGCCGAAACTGTATCCACCCAACACAATCTTGGTGGTATCGACGCTGAAGCGTTCCTGTGTGTCGGACTGTCTCAGCCACTCGAGAGCAGCTCCGATGTCTTCCAGAGCGTTCGCAAAGCTGAACGTGCCTTCACTCAAGTGCATACCCCGAGGATTGAACATTAGAACATTCATATCGAGCTCGGCCAGAAGCCCTCCCAAGCCCAGTACGTCCTGTGGATTCCCCGGCCACCCCGGAACGAGAAGGAGTGTGCCAATAGCGTTTTCTTCCACGCTGGGGAAGAACCGACCTCTGACGAAGCTGCCTTCACTTAGAAATTCGACAGGCACGGCTTGCGCTCCCTGGCTGGGCACGGGAAACCAAGAGGTGGCAACCGCCAGTACGGCAATCAGCAAGCGCCCGCGCATCTTCCGCTCCTTTTGTCGTTGAGGCCCTCGAGTGTCACTCTGTCTAACGGTGTCGGTCGGCGGCCGTGCCTCCCCTCGCGCACGGGCTCAGCCCCCGCAGGGGCGCCGTCCGGTGAAGCGGCCGGTTGGACAGCCGGCTGGAGGCATCTACCACCTTTGTCGGCTGATCCCTATTGCAGCGCTGAGGAAAGGCGTCCCAAGCTCCGGCCCGATGTCCTGATTAGAATCGACTTGAAGAAGAACGCCCCACCTCCCCTCTTGCTCTCTGTAAACAGCTCCCACACCGCAAGCACCGTGAAGTCCCTGCTCGGTTCTCGTTTTGCCCCCCAACTCCTGGCCGGAGCCAGCAGTCTCGACCCACCACCCAACGCCGATGTCTCCCGTAACGAAGACGCTCGCCGCTGAACAACGCCATACAACAAGCTCCGATCGGCCGTCAACCGCGAAGATCCCGATGCTCTTGGATGTGGAGAGATCCGAACCATCATGGGTTCGGGCCAACCCACCGCTCACACCGATACCGAGCCGCGGAGCGACATCCCGGTTTGCTCCCGCCCAAGAGCGGAAACGGTTTTGCGAGCGATCGGCAGAGCCCCTTGCGGTCCCGCAGACGGCCCGGAATCGAACCGCATCGATGGCTGATTCGGCGTCTGCCCATCCCGCCCGGCACGGCCGAAGGTCTCCGCGAGCCGACCGGTTCGGCACGAGACGGCTAGGAGCAATGAAACCGACCACAACATGCCTGGCCGGGTCCCACGGTCAGAAAGGCTTCTTCAGCCCCTCAACGAAGTCGAGACGCACGGTGAAGAGAATGCCCTTGCCCGGGGAATTCAAGTCGCCGCACAACGATCGAGCGACTTCAATCGCCTTCTTCAGGGTCTCTTCGTCCCGCACAACAGCGAAGATCGTCTTGTTGGTGCCCTTCCCCTTCGCCAAGACGTCCCTGATGGTTTGCAGTGCGGGCACGTCCGCGCCGCTCTCCAGCAAGATCCTGCCCATGCCGATGCTGTCCAACACGGTCGTGCCGGTCACGCCGGCTTTCGCAAGGCCTTCGAGCAGGCCGGCGAGCTGCTCAGTCTGCTCGAGAACTTGAACTAGAAGATGCATGTCACGCCTCGCTCTTTCTTCGTGCCGAGGATCATGGGTTCCGCCATCGGGCGACATTTCCTCTCGGTCACGACGCCTCGCTTTCCATGCGGTTGCATTCCATCTCGTAGTCCGAGATGAGCGACTCGATGGCCCCGTGGAGTGCATTCTGGTGCGAACTCAGTTCCTTGACTCTGCCCGCATACTCCTTCTGCTGCAGTTCATCTTCAAGGACGAGCCACAGTTCGGTCAGCTTCTTGATGTTGGTTTCTGCATCGTGTCGCATCTGTTTGAGTTGCGAGATCATGTCTCTTGATCTCTCCACAACGGTCTTTTCAGGCTGATCGGTCATCGTCTGCTCCTTCTGAATGGAATGGCGAACGCTGCGCCCCGGTGGCGCGCGGCAGCGCGCCGGCTGCATGCCCCGGTTGGCTACGAAGACACCATACTCATTCCTTGCCCAGCGGCACAACGACGAACCGCGGCCAGTAGAGGGAACGTGCGCCCTGCTGCGTCAGCAGGTCGCCGAACTCGAAACTGTTTGTGGCGTAGGTAACGACGAGATCCGCCGCGTCCGAGCCGAGGAGCTCGGGGTGCGCCTTGGCGGCATACACGAACGGTCGCGCGCCGTCCGACTCGGGCGGCCGGTAGACGTCAACCGGCGAGGTCCATGGACCGGCAAGGGCCGGCGCCGTGCGGAGCCCGATCGTTGACGCGCCGAAGCCGTAGCTCGCGATGTGCATGTACGATCTTGTACGCAGATCCCAATGAAGGGAGCACTCGCTTCCCGCATCATCGAGGACGATTGCCGGGCCGCGCTCGCCGAGCGAGAAGGCCGGGACCCAGCCGAGGGAATCCCCGGCCCACCACTCCGCAGTCGTCGCGTCGCCCTGCGCGAGCGAGGCGACCGGATAGCGAACAAGCGAGCCTGCATGTGTTCCTTTCTGGCGGATGGCGACGGCAACGGCGTAATCGCCGTCTCGAATCACGGCCGTCGCGGGAATGGCATCGAAGGCGCTGGGAGGCGCGTCGACCACGCGCACGTTCCACGCTTCCGCCGGCGCATCCGGGTTGTCGATGACCGCGACGGCGTAGCCCCTGCCCGCAAAGCCGAGATCCTGCCCCGGCGTCGCGACGACCGCATAGAGGAAGACGACCAGCGGCCCTTCGTGAAGCCGAATCCCGTGCCCCGGCCAATACCACCCCTCTCTATGCTCCGGAAAGAACGATGCGGGCGAGCCGTCCCCGTCCTGTCGCCAATGGAACGCGATCGACGCCGTGCGCGGGTCCTCACCCGTCTGGATCGCGATCGTGTTTCTGACCATTTCGGACTCCGCCCGCACGTGGGCGTTCGAAGTCGCGACGAACGTGTCGCCAAAGAGCCAGAGGATACGACCCTCGGAGAGAAGAACGGAAAGCGCGCCGTCGGCACCCAGCCATCGCGGGTTTCCGTGGAAGAGCCCATCGGCTTCAGCGAATGCGCGTCCTGTCGCATCGCGGGGCGCAGCGTGAGGCAACGAGCATGCGATGGCCGACAACATCAGAAGGACTGGTGTGAGCCGCGTTCCCATTCCATCCGGAGACGCCATGTTGTGCAGCCTCATTGGCAGCCGCCCCTGTTTTCGGGCAGCTCACGCTCGCGATCAGCGGCGCGGGGAATCCGCGTCCGTCTGCCTAGCACCGTTAGGAAGCCCCCATCAGCAAAGCCGCCCCGCTCTCACGTGTGGGCATACAACTCCGTGCTCAAGTATTTCATCCCTGAATCCACGGCCAACGTGATCACTGTTTGGCTAGGTCCCAGGCGAGCGGCGATCCGCAACGCGACCGCCACATTGGCTCCCGTGGAGGTGCCGGCGAAAATGCCTTCCTGCCGGGCGAGGAGCCGGGCGGTCGCCATCGCTTCCTGAGTCGATACCGTCTGGATCTCGTCGGCAAGCGTCTCGTTCCACAACGGCACGATGAACCCAGCGCCGGTCCCTTCGATTTTGTGAGACCCGCTCGGCCTGCCGGACAGCACGGCCGACTCCTCAGGCTCTACCGCGACGATGTGCACGGATTGGTCATGGGCTCGCAGGCGCGTGGAGATCCCCCGCAAGGACCCGGCAGTGCCGACGCTCTGGACGAAGGCGCTAACCTGGCCGTTGGCCTGCTCCCAAATCTCCGTGCCCATTCGCTCGTAGCTGGATAGCTGATCGGTGTTGTTCAGCTGATCCGTCCAGTAGCTCCCGTGAGCGGAGGCGAGTCTTCTCGCAGTCTCGATCATCTCGAGGGTGAGAGCCTTCGTCGTCCCGCCGGTCGGGCTCGCGACAAGCGTGAGGCGAGCACCCAACGCCTGCATGTGATCTCGTTTCTCCTTGCTGAACGCCTCCGATGTCACGATCTGAAGAGGGATGCGCTTAGCGGCGCACACGAAGGCGAGCGACACGCCCGTGCTTCCACCCGTGTACTCCACCACCGAACCGCCCGGCCGCAGCCGTCCATCCGCCTCGGCCGCCTCAACCATCGCGAGCGCCATGCGGTCCTTCATGCTCCCCGTCGGGTTCTCGCATTCGAGCTTAACGAAAATCCGCGCGCTCTTCTCCGGGACGAGGTGCTGGAGCGGGATGAGCCTCGTTCGGCCAATGGTGTTGAGCACCGTCACGCTTTGTTCTCCTTTCTGCGATGATCACCGGCGCTGGCTCAGTTTGAGCACAAGGTTCCTCTTCCTAACGGGGCGGCGGATGAGCCGCGAAGCGGCGGCACCGTACGCGTAACCTGCGGGCGAAGGCTGGCAAGAAGCCTGCTCCGCAGAACCCGTGACAGACAAGGCCGTCAGGTTCACGCCGAATTATACCTCCCGCTTATCGATATATCTCTCAGGAGCCGCGTTGAACTCCGTTGACTTACCCCGTGGGACACTAAGGGTCTGCCATTCGGTCCCGCGAGTCTGCTTTGCTGCGAAGACTATCTGACCCACGTGGTAGGCATAGTGCGTGAGCTCCCGGCCGATTGCCTGCAGTACTGTATGAGGTTCTCCTCGAATGTAGACCGTTGAACCGAAATCACTCACCACGAGCGAAGCAATGGTCTCAAGAACTATGAGCCAACCTTCCGCCCAATGCGCAAAAATGGAGTCCCGCGTGTCGGCTTGTGAAATCTCGAACTCCGAATCTCGGTTTCTGTCGGGCTTCTCTCCGTCAGAAGTGAGAAAATCGGGCCACCGTGAACGCATGTTGCCAGCCATATGCTTTACGATGACGGCGACACTGTTGCTGTCTACTACTTGTGCAGCGAAGAACTGCTCATCGTCGAGTTGGTAGACAGCGGCGTCCGCCAGCCTCTTCAGTCTTCGAAGCTCACGCAACGTGTCGGCCCTGTAGTCCATGGGATCCATAACAAACCTCTCATCGCAGGCCAGAAGGTATGACGGTGCCGGTCAGCGGCCGCGCCCCACAAGCCACCTCCGACTCCGCCTCCTCGGCGGGGAGGGGGCGCGGTCCGCTGAAACGGCCAGTTCGCTTGGTCAATCGCTCTCAGTCCCCCCACTGAACACGGTCCACGTGAACTGCCTGATTAAATCGCGAATGCAGAGGGTAGACGGCTTGATGGCTTTCAACTCCTGGCGACCACGCGTGAACCACCACTGCGAGCAGGTGCTACAGATCTGAAGATCGATGGGCGGGCCGTCACCCATGAAACGGAAAGCAAAGCGCGGCGTAAAGAGGCAGTCCGGGGGCGGTCCGCAACGGCGCCCGGCGGCCTCAGACACAAGGTCGAGAAGTCCCATTCTGTGCGCCTCGTCAAGGACAGGCCCCAGGGCGACGATTCTGGAACCCTTGATATTCGGGCCCTCGCTGTCCTTGATCTGGCGCCCGTCGCCCGAGAGAAGGTAAGTTTGTACGCAGTACGCCGAGCGCAAGAGACTAAGCAGTGAATCGGCCGGGGACTCAGGTTCTGGCTGGCCCAAGCTAGGCAGGGGGGTCATTAAGACTAGCATTGCACAGGCCACAACAGACTCCCGCGACAATCCTAATCTGCGCATTCAAGTCTCCCTCAACGCTGAGCATCAGGCGCGGCGAGCCTTGCGAGCCGACGCCTGCATGCGCTTGCTCGGCGGTCGGCCTTCGCAAGCAGCGACCCGTACATCACTTCTCGTCAAGCCTTAGGAACCGCACCGCATTGTTGTAGAAGATGTCCCGCTTCTCCTCTTCGGTCAGGAAAGCGGCCGATTCGATCCCTTCCACTGCCATTCTGATGGCCTCAGGCCACACCATCTGGTCTGACCCAAAGAGCAGCCGCTTGCCGAAACCAGCGCTGACGAGTTCCCGCAAGTAGCTTTGGAATTCTTCTCGGGGTATGATCCAATTGATTGTAGCAAG
>JBDRFQ010000345.1:0-9608 GCA_043818685.1 Candidatus Eiseniibacteriota bacterium | reverse complement strand
GTCCGCCATGCTCCCGAGGAGGTTCGGCACCGAGAACTCCTCCTTCGAGGAGGAGACGGCGATGCCCTTTTCCTCCGCGCACGGCGCGCAGAGGTGCATCTCCTGGACCTCTTCGCCCCGGATCTCCTTGTAGTGGACCGTCGCGTCCCTCTCGCCGCAGCTCTGACATTTCATGTGTGAATATCCTCCCGCCGCGCGGGCCCCCGGCTCTCCTCGACGATGCGGCCGTCGTGCAGGCGGAGCTTCCGGTCCGCCCGGTCCGCGAGGGCCTCGTCGTGCGTGACGAGGGCGAACGCCTGGCCGAGCTCGGCGCGCAGGGACCAGAGAAGGCGATGGAGATCCGCGCTCGTTCGATCGTCGAGGTTGCCCGAGGGCTCGTCGGCGAGAACGATCTCCGGCCGCGCCACGAGCGCCCGGGCGACCGCGACCCGCTGCTGCTCCCCCCCGGAGAGGTCGGCGGGGCTGTGGTGGGCCCGGGCGGAGAGCCCGACCGCGTCGAGGAGATCGCGCGCCCTCGCTCTCGCCTCGACGTCTCTATCCCCGGCGATGAGGAGGGGCAGCATCACGTTCTCCTCGGCGGTGAAGTCGGGGAGCAGATGATGGAACTGAAAGACGAACCCGACGCGCCGGTTCCGGAGGCGCGAGAGATCGCCGTCCCCGAGGCGGAAGACGTCTTCCCCGCCGATGAGGACCGTCCCCGACGAGGGGCGGAGCAGGGCCCCGCAGATGTGGAGAAGCGTGCTCTTCCCAGCCCCCGACGCTCCGACGATCGAAACGATCTCCCCGCGCGCAACGGCGAGATCAACCCCCTTGAGAACGTGCAGCACCTCCGCGCCGGACGGGAAGCTCTTATTGAGCCCCGCGGTCCGGAGAACGGCATCGTTTCCTCCCTCGCGGTCCATCATTCGTACCGGATCGCGTGGACCGGCTCGAGCCGGGACGCCTTCCACGCGGGGTAAAGGGTCGCGACGAGACAGATCGCCATCGACGCGGCGGCGACCCGGGCGAAATCGAAGGCCTCCATCCGCACGGGGAGCGAATCGATGAAATAGATGTCCCCGGGCAGGGGGATGAACTTGTAACGGTCGAGGAGCCAGCAGAGGATCCAGCCGCCCGCGAGGCCGAGCAGCGTGCCGATCGCCCCGATCACAGCCCCCTCGAGCACGAAGACGAGGAGGATGCTCCGGAGGTTCGCGCCCATCGTCTTGAGCACGCCGATCTCCCGGGTCTTCTCCATGACGACCATGATGAGCGTGCTCGTGATGTTGAAGGCGGCCACGAGGATCACGAGGGCGAGGATCACGAACATCACGCGCTTCTCCGTGCTCATCCACGAGAAGAGGGTCCGGTTCAGGTCGATCCAGTTGTTCGCCCGATAGGGAGGGTGTCCCACTCGGGCGAGGATGCGGCTCGCGATCTGCGGCGCGCGGTACGGGTCGTCCACGCGGATCGAGATCCCGGTGACCGACTTCCCCATGTCGAGGAAGCCCTGCGCCGCCTCGAGCGGAACGAGCACCAGTGTCGAGTTGTACTCGTACATCCCCGAGTCGAACGTCCCGGCGACGCGGAAGCGCCGCATCTTCGGGACCGCGCCGAAGGGGGTCCGCGCCGTGTTCTGGAACGAGGCGAGCACGATCGTCTCCCCGGAGAGGGTCCCGAGGCTGAGCGCGAGCTCCGTTCCGAGGAGCGCGGGGGGCGGCCCGGTCCCGTCCCAGTCGAGGTTCGCGTCGCGCGGGACCGTCCGGGCGAGGAGGTCGGAGACGGCCGGCTCTCTCTCCGGATCGATCCCCTTGAGGACGACGCCGTCCTGATCGTCGCCGACCTGGATCATCGCCTTCGTGTAGACGAACGGCGAGAGGTCGGCGACCCCGTCGGTCGCGAGGATCTGTTCCCGCAGCTCTTCGCCCGGCTCGAACGGCTCGTTTCCGTAGCGGAGGAGGATCACGTGCGCGTTCGTCCCCATGATTCTGGACTTCACCTCCCCTTCGAAGCCGTTCATCACCGCGAGAACGACGAGGAGGGCCGTGACCCCGACGAAGACGCCGAGGACCGAGATCAGGCTGATGACCGGGATGAAGCCGAAGCGTCTCTGGGAGTGGAGGTGGCGGCGGGCGATGAAGAGCTCGTAGCGCATGGCCTCACTCGCCCCCTTCGGGGCGGAGCTGCGGGAAGAAGAGAACGTCGCGGATCGAGGGCTGGTCGCCGAAGATCATCGACAGCCGGTCGATGCCGACTCCCATCCCGCCGGTCGGCGGCATTCCGTACTCGAGCGCGCGGAGGAAGTCCTCGTCGACCTGCTGCGCCTCCTCCCGCTCCGCTCCGCGGAGAAGCCTCTGCGCCTCGAAGCGCGCCCTCTGCTCGAGCGGGTCGTTCAGCTCGGAAAAGGCGTTTCCGATCTCCATGCCGAAGAGGTACGGCTCGAACCGCTCGACGACCCCCGGCCGGTCGGCCCTCTCCTTCGCCAGCGGGGAAATCTCCTTCGGGAAGTCGACGACGAACGTCGGCGTTTCGATTCCCGGCTCGATCCACGCGGCGAAGAGAGCGTCCATCATCGCCCCGCGCGATGCGTCCTCGGGGGGCTCGAAGCCGCACTCCGTGCACGCGCCCCGGAGCTCCCCTCTCTCGACGAGGAGGATGTCGCGGCCGAGCCTCTCCGAGAGGGCGTCCACGAAGGAGATCTCCCGCCACGGGTCCGCGAGGTCGGCGCTCCTTCCCTCGAACGTGATCCTCGTCCCGCCGCACGTCTCGAGAGCGACCGCCCGGAGCATCTCATCGAGGAGGCGCATCATGTCCCGGAAGTCGCTGTACGCCTCGTACAGCTCGAGTTGCGTGAACTCGGGGTTGTGGGTCCTGTCGATCCCCTCGTTCCGGAAGTCCTTGCCGATCTCGTACACCTTCTCGAGGCCGCCGATGATGAGCCGCTTGAGGTAGAGCTCGTCGGCGATCCGGAGATAGAGCTTGAGGTTCAGGGCGTTGTGGTGCGTCACGAAGGGGCGGGCGGACGCCCCTCCGTAGAGGGGCTGCAGGATCGGCGTCTCCACCTCGAGGAACCCCCTCCCGTCGAGGAAGGAACGGATCGAGCGAACGACCGCGGCCCGCTTGCGGAACGCCTCCTGCACCTCCGGGTTGACGATGAGATCGACGTAGCGCTGGCGGTAGCGGGTCTCCTTGTTCGTGAGGCCGTGCCACTTCTCGGGGAGCGGCCGGAGCGACTTCGCGAGCACCTCGAACGATCGGACCTCGACCGAGACCTCCCCGCTCTTCGTGCGGAAGACGACCCCTCGCGCTCCGAGGAGGTCCCCCGCCTCGAGCTTCTTCCACGTGTCGTAGGCCTCCTCGCCCAGAATGTCCTTGCGGAGATAGAGCTGCACGTCGCCGCTCCGGTCGCGGAGGTGGGCGAAGGACGCCTTTCCCATCCGGCGGATCGTCATGAGCCGGCCCGCGACCGCGACGGGGGTCTTTTCCTTTTCCAGCTCGCCGAATCGCTCCTCGATCTCCGAGGCGAGGCGGTCCCGGTCGAAGCGTGTCGGGTACGGACGAACACCGCTCTCCTCGAGCGATCGCCTCTTCTCGAGCCGCACCTGAAAGAGCGCCTTCTCTTCGGTCAAGGGGGTCTCCTACGGTTCCCTCCGGGGCGAGCCCCGGGGTTGGATCGGTCCCAATATAAGCGCTGCGCGGCCCCTCGTCAAGAAAGGCCGCGAACCGAAGCTCCGTCCTCCCAATGACTTTCGGCGAAGGCGCTACCGCATTCGAAGAAACGCCTGGATGAAGCGGTCGATCTCCCCGTCCATCACCGCCTGGATGTCCCCCGCCTCGATCCCCGTCCGGTGGTCCTTGACCAGGGTGTACGGCTGAAAGACGTAGCTCCGGATCTGGTTCCCCCAGGCGATCTCCTTCTTCTCCTCTTCCTTCTCCGCGCGCTTCTTCCTCTCCTCTTCGAGCCGGGCGGCCATGAGGCGCGCCTTGAGCACCTTGAGGGCGTTCGCGCGGTTGCGGTGCTGCGAGCGCTCGCTCTGGCAGCTCACCACGATGCCGGTCGAGAGATGCGTGACGCGGACCGCCGAGTCGGTCTTGTTCACGTGCTGCCCCCCCGCCCCGCTCGCCCGGAACGTCTCGATCCGGATCTCCGATTCCTTGAGGTGGATCTCCTCGATCTCCTCCGGCTCCGGATAGACGAAGACGCTGGCGAAAGAGGTGTGCCGGCGGTGCGCCGCGTCGAACGGGGAGAGGCGGACCATCCGGTGAATGCCGACCTCCGCCTTCAGGAGCCCGTAAGAGTATTCACCTATAATTTCGCTCGTTACACTTTTTAAGCCTGCTTCTTCTCCAGATTGATAATCGAGAATTGCATATTTGAAACCACGAAGTTCAGACCATCGCTGATACATCCGGAGGAGCATCTCCGCCCAGTCCTGGGAGTCGATTCCTCCCGCGCCCGGGTGGATCGTGAGGATCGCGTTTCCGCGGTCCTCCGGCTCCGGGAGAAGCGAGCGGATCTCCATGTCGGAGACGAGGGCGGCGAGCCGTTTCAGGCCCTTCTTCAGCTCGGCGCGGAGGTCGGGGTCCTCCCCGTCTTCCGCGGCCATCTCGAGAAGGAGCTCGATCTCCTCCTCCACCGTCCGGAGAAGTGCGAAGTCGTCCAGGACCCGCTTCTCCGAGGAGAGAGCGCGGGTCACCTCCTCCGCCTTCTTCCGGTCCTCCCAGAAGTCGGGGGCCGACATCCGGGCCTCGAGATCTTCGACCTTCTTTCGCCGTCCGGCGATGTCAAAGATACCCCTCGAGCTCGTCGACCTTCTTCCGGTTCTCCTCGAGGGACGCCCGAAGCTCCTTCGTGTCCCACATCGCTCGCCCTCCCCCAGCTTGGACGATGCACTTGCATCATCCAGGCTATGCCGGCCGCGCCTCGGCGCGGATCGTGCTCCAAACCGCCCGCGCCCGCTCTTCCAGATCGGCGCGGGAACCGCCGTTCTCGATCACGAAATGGGATCGCCGCGCCTTTCCCGCTTCGTCCGCCTGACTCTCGATGCGCCGGAGCGCCTCGGTCAACGAGAGGCCGTGGCGCCGCGCGATGCGCTCCGCACGGCTCTTCGCGGGGGCGGTCACCGTGACGACGCGATCGACCTCCCCCTCGATCCCCCACTCGAAGAGGAGCGCGGCGTCGAGGACCCAGGCGGTGCCCCGCTCCCTTTTCGCCTTCCGGATCTCGGCCCGGATTCTCTCGATCAGTATAGGCTGAACGATCGAGTCGAACACGCGGAGTTTCTCCGGATCGCCGAAGACCGCCTCGCCGAGGAGGCGCCGATTGAGCGATCCGTCGGCCCCCCTGACGGAGGGCCCGAGCGCCTCGACGATCCGCCCGGCGGTCTGGGGGTCGGTCTCCCACACCTCGCGGCCGATCCGGTCCGCGTCGATCCGGTTCGCGCCCCAGCGTACGAAGAGACCGGCGACCGTGGTCTTGCCGCTTCCCATGTTTCCGGTCACGGCGACGATCACGGCCCGCTCCCCGGGCCGTGGGCCTCGAGCCAGTTCCTCCCCCAGCCCGCGTCCGCGACGAGCGGGACGCGGAGCTCCATCCGGCTCTCCATCACCCGCTTCGCGAGCGCGCCCACCTTTTCAGCGAGCGACTCCGGCGTCTCGAAGACGAGCTCGTCGTGAACCTGCAGGATCATGTAGGCGCCCTCTCCCGCCCGCGGGAGCTCACCGTCGACGGCGATCATGGCGAGCTTGATGAGGTCCGCGGCGGAGCCCTGGATCGGGGTGTTCACCGCGGTCCTCTCCGCCGTCGCCCGGATCCTCGCGTTGCCGCTCGAGAGCTCGGGGAGGTAGCGCCGCCGGCCGAGCATCGTATCGACGTAACCCCTCTCCCGGCCGCGGGCGACCGTCTCCTCGAGGTACTCCTTCACCTTCGGGTACGCGGAGAAGTAGCCGTCGATGAAGTCCTGCGCCTCCCCCTGAGGGATCCCGAGGCGGCCGGCGAGGCCGTACGCCCCCATCCCGTAGATGATCCCGAAGTTCACCGCCTTCGCCCGAGACCGCATCTCGCCGGTCACCTCCTCTTCCTTCACTCCGAAAAGGGTTGCCGCGGTGCGGCGGTGGATGTCCTTGCCGGCGCGGAAGTCGGCGATGAGGCGCTCGTCTCCGGAGAGGTGCGCCAGAAGGCGGAGCTCGATCTGCGAGTAGTCGACGGAGAGGATCCGGCGGTCCTCCCCGCCGGCGACGAACGCTTTCCGGATCTTCCTCCCGATCTCCGTGCGGATCGGGATGTTCTGGAGGTTCGGATCGGAAGAGGAGAGGCGCCCGGTCGCGGTCACGGTCTGGTTGAAGGAGGTGTGGATGCGGCCCGTCTCCGGGTTGACCAGCTTGGGGAGCGCGTCGACGTACGTGCTCCGGAGCTTCTCGAGGAGCCGGTAGTCGAGGATGAGCGCGGGGAGCCGGTGCCGCGCGGCGAGCTCCTGGAGGACCGCGATGTCGGTCGAGAAACCGGTTTTCGTCTTGCGGAGGGGCTTGAGGCCCAGCCTCTTGAAGAGAACCTCGGCGAGCTGCTTCGGGGAGTTGACGTTGAAGGCCCCCCCCGCCGCCTCGTGGATCTCCTCGACCATCCCGCCGATCTCCCCGGCGAGATCGGCGGACATCCTCTCGAGGAACGGAACGTCGATCGCGACCCCCCGCTCCTCCATGCGGGCGAGAACGCCGACGAGCGGGATCTCGACCTCCCGGAAGAGCTTCTCGAGCGCGGCCTCTCGAAGGCGGGGAGCGAGGGAGTCCGCGAGGCGGAGCGTCCAGTCCGCGTCCTCGCACGCGTACTCGCGCGCCTCCTCGGCGCGCACCCGGTCCATCGTCTTCTCCGTCTTCCCCGCGCCGATCACGCGCTCGATCGGGATCATTTTATGATTCAAATGAACGAGGGCGAGGTGGTCGAGCCCGTGCTGCCTCTGCTCCGGGTTCAGAAGATAGGAGGCGACCATCGGGTCGAATGAGAGCCCTCGGACCGTGAAGCCGGCTCGCCGGAGGACGAGGATGTCGTACTTCGCGTTCTGGGCTGCTTTCGGAAGGGCGGCGTCCTCGAAGAGCGGCCCGAGCGCGCTCTTCACTCGCTCGAGCGGGAGGTTCCCCGCGCCCGCGTGGCGCAGGGGGACGTACCACGCGCTCCCCGGGGCCGTAGCGACCGAGATGCCCACGAGATCCGCCCGCACCGGATCGATCGAGGTCGTCTCCGTGTCGAACGCGAAGCGGCCGGCCCGGCGGACCTCCTCGGCAAGGGCGCGGAGGTCCTTCTCCGAAGCGGCGAGCCGGTAGGTCTTCACCACCTCGTCCACCCTCTCCTCCTTCCCGCCGATCAGTTTGAGAAGGGAGTAGAGCTCGAGCTCCCGGAAAAGAGGCGCGGCCTTTTCCGTCGCGACGGGGCGGCGCCGGAGCTCCTCGATCCGCACGGGGAGGGGGACGTCCCTCCGGATCGTGACGAGATCGCGCGAGAGGTAGGCGTCGTCCCGGTGCGCCTTGAGGTTCTCGCCGAGCTTTCCGGGAACGGAGGCGACCCGGTCGTAGAGGGCGTCGAGGGATCCGTGCTCGGTGATGAGCCTCACCGCGGTCTTCGGGCCGACGCCGGGCACCCCGGGCACGTTGTCGCTCGAGTCGCCGGCGAGCGCCATGAGATCGACGACGAGCCGGGGCGGCACCCCCGCGCGCTCGACCACGGCGGCGTCGTCCGCGGCGAGGGCGTCCTTCCCCTCCTTCCCCGGGATGACGACGCGGATCCCGGGGCGGACGAGCTGGAGAAAGTCCTTGTCCCCCGAGTAGATCTCGACCTCGATCCCCTCGGCCGTCGCCTGCTCCGCGAGGGTCGCGATCAGGTCGTCCGCCTCGTAGCCCTCCAGGGAAAGCGCCGGGAGCGAGAGCGCGTCCACCACCTCGAGAATCCTCGGGTACTGCTCGGAGAGGGCGGGCGGGATCTCGGGACGGTTCGCCTTGTACTTCTCGTACATCTCGTGCCGAAATGTCGGCTTGGCGGTGTCGAGAACGAAAGCCGCGTACTCCGGGCTCCGTTCATCGAGGAGGCGGAGGAGCGTGCTCGCCACCCCGAAGACCGCGCTCGTCTCCTCCCCCTTCGATGTCCGGAGCGGCGCCCGGATGAACGCGAAGTGGGATCGGAAGATGAGGGCCGATCCGTCGATGAGAAGAAGCCGCCCGGTCATGCTACCCCCCCGTTTCGGCGAAGAGCACGGGGCCCGCCGCGCCGGTGATTCGCGCGCGAAGGAAATCGCCCGGCGCGCCGCTCCCCCGCGGGAGGATCACCGCCCCGTCGATCTCGGGCGCGTCCGACTCGGAGCGCGCCCAGACCCCCTCCTCGTCCTCGCCGTCGACGAGCACCTCGATGGAGCGCCCGATGAGACCGCGCGTTCTTCTCTCGACGATCCGCTCCTGAAGGTCGAGGAGCATCCGCATCCTCTCCTCGGCGAGATCGTCCGGCACCGGATTGGGGAGGGACGCCGCCTCGGTCCC
The DNA here is from genome assembly GCA_043818685.1 of Candidatus Eiseniibacteriota bacterium. Lineage (GTDB taxonomy): Bacteria > Orphanbacterota > Orphanbacteria > Orphanbacterales > Orphanbacteraceae > VGIW01. The sequence continues at coordinate 1,109 of JBDRFQ010000345.1, read as the reverse complement.
CTCCTGAGGGGAGAAACGGAAGACGCCGAGGTGCTCGAAGGCGGCCTCCTCGGCGAAGCGAAGGAGCTCGTCGAAGTCCGCGTCGGTCTCGCCGGGGAAGCCGACGAGGAGGCTCGACCGGAGGGCGATTCCCGGGACGCGCGTTCGGAGCCTCTCCAGCGCCCCGCGCACCGTGCTCCCGGACATCCCGCGCCGCATCGCGCGGAGCATCCGGTCGCTCGCGTGCTGCGCGGGGATGTCGAGATAGCGGCACGCCCGGCCGTCGGCGAGCCGCTCGATGAGCGCGCCGCCGATCTCCGAGGGGTAGGCGTAGAGGACCCGCACCCAGCGGATCTTCTCGATCCGGTGGAGGCGGTCGATCAGAGCGGGGAGGCCGCTCCCGTCGCCGAGATCCTTGCCGTAGGCGGTCGTCTCCTGCGCGACGAGGACGAGCTCCCTCGCCCCCCGCGCGGCGAGCGAGCGCGCCTCGCGCTCGAGCGATCCGATCGAGCGGCTCCGGAGGGGCCCGCGGAAGGCGGGGATCGAGCAGAACGCGCAAGGGCGGTCGCATCCCTCGGCGATCTTGAGGTATGCGGTGTGCGATCGCCCGAGGGGAAGCCTCCCCTCCCCGATCCGGTCCGGGTCCCCGTCGCCGTTCGCCGAATCAGGAGCGCGCCGCGGAGAGATCTCGAAGAGCTTCCGGGCCGCCCGGCCGACCGCGTGCAGCGAGCGAACGCCGGTGAGGCCGTCGATCTCCGGAACCTCGCGGAGGAGATCGGCGCCGTAGCGCTCGGCGAGGCAGCCGGCGACGAGGAGCTTGCGGGCTCCCTTCGCGCGCCCCGCCTCGAGGACCGCCCCGATCGACTCCTCCTTGGCGTCGTCGATGAAGGTGCAGGTGTTGATGAGGATGAGGTCCGCCTCCTCCGCGGCCTCGGCGATCTCCCACCCGTCGCGGCGGAGGATTCCCGCCATGACCTCGCTGTCCACCTCGTTCTTGGGACAGCCGAGCGTGTGTATGAAAACCCGGTTCGTGGGCAAAGAAGATGAGCAATCGTAAGGAACGGTTCAGGAAAGCCAGCGCCATTGCAGCGTCGAGAGATGTGAAGTCCAAACTAGACCAAATCTGGGAC
>JBDRFQ010000344.1:0-3244 GCA_043818685.1 Candidatus Eiseniibacteriota bacterium | reverse complement strand
CATCGCTTCCTACGAATCGCCTTCCGGCGACCCCCCCGCCCCCTCCCCAACCGCCGTGCCGCGATCAGGGCAGAAGGAACAGTGTCCGAACGATCAGGTACCACAAGAAGCGCCAATCCGGGGCCTCTATCCGGGTCTCAGTCGGCACCGGACCGTTGCCGCTCGTGTACGCCGAGGTCCGCTTCTCGGGGATGTCCCCATCCCCCGAGTGGGAAAACACCGTGGCGGGGATGAAAAGCGCGAGGAGAAGCACGAGAACCGTGATGCGCTTGTTCCACTTCTTCATACTGTTTGTTTCTCCCGGGCGTTTCACCTCTACTTCTACTGTAGCTTGCTTCGGCGATCCTGTCAACGCACTGAAGCAGAGAGAATTACGACATCCCCCCTCCCGGCGGGACCGAACGCCGGCCGCGGGAGTCTCCGGCTGTCAGGCCCGCTCTTCCGGGGGTCCCCCCGTGCGGCGGGAGAAGAAGATCAGTCGGGCAGAGTCGTTCAGTGCATCCCCTCCCTCGTAGTCCCCGAAGATCTCCCGGACCGTGAGCCCCACACTCCCGAGCATCGTCTCGATCTCCTCCCGGGAATAGACGAAAAGCCGCTCGGTCCACCTCTCCGAGGCCTCCCCGCGCGCGTCCAGGAGGACGATCTCCTTGGTGAGAATCCGGGCGACCGGGTCGTAGGAGCGGGCCTCGCGGACCCGCACCTCCCCGACCGCGCGCTCCCCCCCAGGGACCAGACGGCGGAGGACCCTCTTCGCGTTCAGATAATCGAGCAGGAACCAGCCGCCGGGCCGGAGGACGCGCGCGATTTCCTCCAGCGCCCGGACATCGTCCGCCCGGTCCTCGAAGTAGCCGAAGGAGGTGAACATGTTGAGGACCCCGTCGAACGAGGCGTACCGGAATGGGAGCCGCCTCATGTCCCCGCGCGCCGCTGGGCCGAACGCGCGCGCCGCGCGGAGAAGCTCCTCGGAGAGGTCGAGGCCGTGCGTCCTCGCCCGGCGCCGGCGGAGGGCTTTCATGTGCCGGCCGGCGCCGCACGCCACATCGAGAACCCGCGCGCCGCGGAGCGGGACCCTCCCCGCGACGAGCGCGACCGCCGTCTCCGCCTCCCTGTCGTCTCTGTGGGCGTAGATGCGCGCGTAGCGGGGCCCGAACGCCTTCTGATACCAGGGCTCCTCCAACGTCTACTCCTCCCGGAGGGAGCCGGCGAGCCACTCGAGGTACGGGGCGGATCCGAGAGCGATCGGGATCGCGAGGATCTCGGGGACCTCGTAGGGGTGGTTTTCCCTCACGAGGCGCTCGACCCGATCGAGGAGGTCCCGGCTCGTCTTGATGAGGAGAAGCTCCTCCTTGTCCGACTCGATCTTCCCGCGCCAGCGGTACGCCGAGCGGACCGGCCCGACGCGGCTCACGCAGGCGGCGAGGCCCGCCTCCACGAGAGATCGCGCGAGGCTCTCCGCGGCCGCGCCGGGCGGCGCGGTGACGAGAACGAGCATGAATCGGCCGCCGTCTTGCACCGTCTCCCCCCTACTTCTCGAGCAGGACCGTCCCCGTCCCAAGGGTCACTTCTCCGATTGGGATCGCCGCTCCGCCCGCCGTGCGGATCGCCTCCTCCGCTCTCGGGCGGGGGACCATCGCGACGAGGCCGATCCCCATGTTGAACACGCGGTACATCTCCCTCTCCTCCACGCTTCCTTGCTCGCGGATGAGACCGAAGATCGGGGGAACGGTCCACGCGCTGGTTCGGATCCGCGCGTCGCAGGATGCGGGAGGGCGCGCGGGACGTTGTCGATCAGGCCTCCCCCCGTGATGTGCGCGAAGCCGCTCGCGAGGCCCGCGTCGTGGAGCTTTCGGATCGGTTCGAGATAGCAGAGGTGCGGCCGGAGGAGCGCGTCACCGAGAGGCTCGCCGAGTCGTCCCGGACGGTCCTCGAAGGCGTAGCCGGCGATCTCAAAGAGGACCTTGCGCGCCAGCGAGTACCCGTTCGTGTGCAGGCCGCTCGAGGGGAACCCGAGGATCATGTCCCCCGGGCGGACCTGGGACCCGTCCACGATCCGCTCCCGTTCCACGATCCCTACGAGGAACCCGGCCGCGTCATATCTCCCCTCCGGGTACATGCCCGGCATCTCCGCGGTCTCGCCGCCGAGAAGGGCGATGCCGCGCCTCCGGCAGGCGTCGGCGAAGCCCCCCACGAGAGGGGAAAGCACCTCCGGCGGGAGCGAGTCGCCGGCGAGATAGTCGAGGAAGAAGAGGGGGCGCGCGCCGAGCACGGCAATGTCGTTGATGCAGTGCGAGACGAGATCCTCGCCCACGTCCTCGTGCCGGCCGAGCGCGGCGTAGAGGAGGATCTTCGTGCCGAGCCCGTCGGTGGTGGCGACGAGCGCGCGCCGTTCATCTCCCGGAATCGCGTGGAGCCCGCCGAAATGCCCGACGTCGCCGAGAACATCCGGACCGAACGTGGCGCGGATCTTCTCTCTTGCGGAGCGCAGCGCTACGTTGTAGGCGTCGATGTCGACGCCGGCTCGCCGGTAGTCCAAGAGCTCACCCTTTCCAGGGTAGCCGGGATGATGCACCCGTTTCCTGCTGCGGCCGCGGGTCGCGGCCTGCGAGGCCTCCCTTCCGTCGCCGCTTCCTCAACGTAGTACCGAGACTACGCTTCCGGGAGCGGCTCGTCCAGGTCGGCCTCTCGGCACGCGCCCCGTACCCTCGCGACGAAAACGCGTGCATCATCCCGGCTAGGAGGAGGAGGGTTCGGGTCCGGCGACGAACTCGGCTCCCGTCGTGGGCTCGAGCCGGCCCATGTAGCGATTCACCGCGTCGAGCGCGGCGAGGAGAGCGGTGAGGTTCGGATCGCGCGAAACGAGGGCGGACCCGAGGAGGGGAATCGACCGTCCGGACTGAACGTGATCGACCTGCACGAACACCGCGTCGTGCGACCCGATGTGCGTGCGCTGAACGCTCCCGATCTGGAAGCTCCCCTCGCGGAGGAACTGCGCGACCGCCTGCAGGGTCGCCTCGACCACGGCCCGCGCGGGGTCGGACGAGAGCGTGAACCTCGACCTCCCGAACCCGTGGAACTTCTCCCTCTCGAGCGTGACCTCGCTCTCTCCCCCGTCGGGGGTGAGGTTCATCTGGAGGCGCTGAAAGCGGAGACGTCCCGCCGCCTTCTCCCGGGCGCCCGCCGCGGCCGCGGTTTCCGGCCGCTGCGCCGGGTACCGGGCGACGCTCACCTTCTTGTGATCGATGCG
>JBDRFQ010000343.1:0-7991 GCA_043818685.1 Candidatus Eiseniibacteriota bacterium | reverse complement strand
CTGTGCTCGTGCTCGAGGAGGAACTCGAACGACCGCCCGCGGCGCACGAGGAGCCTGAGAAGAAGGCGGTCCGCGTCCGGGCCGATCGGGTGGCCGATGAGAGCGCGGCCGTGGGTGTAGCGGTTCCACGGCTTCTCGTGGCCGTAAACCCAGTTGTTCACGCGGAGGTACTCCGCGTCGAGAAAGATCCCATCGCGACGGGGAATCTCCGTCACGCGGACCCCCAGGAGAAAACCGATCTGATTCGGCTCAGTCTCCCGGTCGTACTGGAAGTCGTCGACGAGTAGCTCTCCGAAAAGGTCGAGCCAGCGGTGGGCGCGCGCGTAGGCGTCGACGCTCCAGAACACGTTGTCGTCCCTGTCTTCGTTCCAGTCGACGGCGTAGTACGAGAGAAGGGGATTCGCGTAGCCCCAGTCGATGCCGCGGCCCTCTCCCCCGTACACCACGGTTTCGGAAAGCGCGACCCGCGCGCGGCTCCCGAGACGGAGAGAGAGGCGGTGGCCGGAGAGGAAGCGCGAGGCGGCGCCCCCCTTCTCCCCGTCGATCGGAAGGTCATCGAGAGAGGCGACGAACGCGTGCCCGGAGAGAGGACCGAGGCGGGCATCGACCCCGATCTGGTCCAAGGGGGGAACCTCCCCCTGGAGGAGGAGCGTCCCGGAAAGGCCGGTCCCCCAGGCGAGCGGCTTTCTCCCCGCGGTCAGGCGGGCGCGCGGAAGGCTCACCGCCGCGTAGGCGTGCGTGAAGTGCCCGGTGACCCCCTCCTTCCACTCGCGTCCGAGAAAGGCCGGATCGTCCCCGACTCGGCTGTCGACCTCCACGCGCTGGTGCCAGAAGACATGCCGGTTCAGGCGAACGGCGAGATCGCCGGCCGCGACCGCCCTCGCCGCCCCCCTTCTCCGGTCCCGAGCTTCGAGGGAGAGCGCCCCCCGGGCGGTGACCGCGCTCCGCTCTCCCCTCCCCAGGGTGAGCGACGCGATCTCCGGAGCGAGCTCGTCCGCAAGCTCCTCGAGGAGCCCGCGGAGGGCGGACGGATACGCATCCTCCCCGGAGGGGCGGAGGCCGACCTCGATGATCGCGTGGGCGAGCGCCCCGCGAGTCAGGGGAAGCGTCCAGGGATCGAGGCCGGCGAAGGGAGAGAGGGAGTTCACCCTCCTGGCGGCGTCGACGGTCCAATCGCCGGCGGGGATCTCCTCTTCCTCGAGCGCGAACGCGGCGCCGGCGATGAGGGGGCCGAGAGTCAGGAGGAGAAGGGCCGCCCCGAGGCGCGCGCGACGGCGACCGCGGAGACCGCGCGCGCCCCCGCCGTCCGGAGAGCCCCGGCGAGCTCCTCCGCCGTCGCCCCCGTCGTCAGCACGTCGTCCACGATGAGCACGTGCCTTCCGCGAACCGCGCCGGGATCCCGCACCCGGAAGACCCCCCGCACGTTCTTCCTTCGTTCCAGGGGGGAGAGCTTCGTCTGCGATCGGGAGCGCCCGGCCCGGCTCACCGCCCGCTCGACGACCGGAAGGCCGATGAGGCGCGAGAGGTGCTGCGCGAGCACCGCGGACTGGTTGAATCCTCTCTCCGCCCTTCGAACGCGCGTGAGGGGGACCGGAACGAGAAGCTCCGCGTCGCCGAGCACCGGGTCCGAGGCGATCGTGCCGGCGAGGCTCCGCGCGAGCCGCTCCCCGAGTGAGGGAAACCCTCCATACTTGAACCGATGGAGTATCTCGCCGAGCGTTTCGTTCCAAACGTTCGCGCTCCTCGCGTAGACCCCGGTCGCGGGGGGCGTCCCCTCCCCGCCGGGGGATTCCGGAGACGCGGATCTCCGGTCCTCGCGCCTCGCAAGGTCCCAGCAGCACTCGCAGACGAGACGCTCCCCGCGCTCGAGCCTCTCACCGCGACAAAGACAAAGCGGCGGATAGAGAAAGTCGAGAACCGCCCTCCACACCGCACATCCCCCCCTCGAAGCGGATCCCGCTTCTCTTCATCTCGAGAGGCCGCTCCCCCGCCCTCGGGCCGTCGGACGCCCCGCGCTTCGCCCAAAGACCGGGACGCGACGGCGCAAGCGTCAGCTCCCCGCTCCGCCACCGGCCCGGAGCGCCCGGAGCATGACCTCGAAGGAGGGCGTCTTTCCGAACCAGAGGCGAAGCGACTCGCGCCCCTGAGCGACCAGCATGATCGACCCGTCCTCGGCCGGAATCCCGTACGACCGGCAGAGCGCGACCCAGCGGGTCCCCCGCGGACGGACCACGAGGTCGATCGCCCCCTTCGCCCCGCGGACGACGCGCGCCGGGGCGGGAAGGGGATCCCGCACGTTCGTTCCGAGCGGGGTCGCGTTGACGAGGAGGTCCGCCTCGGCCTTCTCCCTCGCGTCCCAGGGAATCACGCGACCGACCGACCCTCCCCCCAGGCTCTCCACCATCTTCCTCCCCTGCGCGAGCCTCCTGCAGGCGACGAGGATCTCGCTGAAGCCCTGCTCCATGAGAACGAGAAAGACCGCGCGCGCCGCTCCCCCCTTCCCGAGAACGAGAGCGGTCTTCATCCCGCGCCTCCGGACACGCCGCAGCGCCTCGCGAAAGCCGTGAACGTCCGTGTTCTCCCCCTCGAGCACCCCCTCGCGGTTCACCACCGTGTTCACCGCCCCCACGCGCGCCGCCTCCGGGCCGAGCCGGTCGAGAAGGGGGAGGATCGCCTCCTTGTGCGGGAGCGTCACGTTCAAGCCCGGCATCCGGAGGACACGGACCGCGTCCGTCATCTCCCTCAGCCTCTCCCTCGCCACGGGAAACGCGAAATATCGAGCATTCATGTGCAAATGTTCGAGCGCCGCGTTCTGAATCGCGGGCGAGAGGCTGTGGGAGACCGGGTCGCCGATCACGCCGAGAACGCGCGTTTCCGAGTCGATCATGCCTTGCGACCCCGCCGCCGGTAGAGAAGCGCGGCTCCCGCCACGAGCAGAAGGCTGAGAAGCTGGTTCCACGTCCACACGACCCCGTCGAACCCCACGATCGAAACGTCCTCGTAGTAGCGGATCCGGTCGAGGAAGAAGCGGGAGAGGCCGTAGAGCCCGAGGAAGAGGAGGAAGAGCCGGCCGTCTCCCCCGAGAGGCCGGGGCCGCTCGCCGGAGTCGGGGACCTTTCCCGCCCCGGGGCGGGCCGCCCAGCGGTCCGCTCCGACGAGAAGGACAAAAAGGCCGAACCCGAGCAAGGAGTCGTAGATCTGCGTCGGATGGAGCGGAACGCCGTAGAACTCGGAACCCGCCGCCGAGTTCGGCGGGAACCGCACCCCCCACCCGGAGGCCGTGGGGACCCCGAAGCAGCACCCGTTGAGGAAGCACCCGATGCGTGTGATGCCGAGCCCGAGGGCCACGGAGGGCGCGACGACGTCGCTCACCCTCCAAAAGGGCATCTTCTTGTTTCGCATGAAGACCGCGGAGGCGAGAATCGCTCCGAGAAGGCCGCCGTACATGGTGAGCCCCCCCCGCCAGACCTCGAAGACGCTCCACGGTTGCGCGGAGAACTCCTCCCAGTACGGGAGGATGTAGAAGAGGCGCGCCCCGGCGACCGAAGCGAGGAGGATCACGATCGAGAGGTCGGTGATCCGGGCGGGGTCGATCCCGCGGCTCCGGCCGCGTCTCACGGCGAGCGCGATCCCGATCGCGAAGGAGAGAGCGATCAGCACGCCGTACGACCGGATCGGAAGGGAGCCGATTCGGAAGACCACCGGGAACATCAAACTCCTCCCATCGACCTAGCACCGCCTTCGGAGACCGACCCCGAGAACGATGCCGATCGCGACAAGGGTCGTGGTCAGCGAGGAGCCCCCGTACGAGAGGAACGGAAGCGGGAGCCCGGTCACCGGGACGAGCCCAAGCGTCATCCCGACGTTCACCACGACCTGAAAGGAAAGATACCCGAAAAACCCGACGACGAGAAGCGAAGCGAACCGGTCCCTCGCCCGCGAGGCGACGAGGAGAACACGCCCGAGGAGAACCGCGTACACGACGAGCAGGAGAACACAGCCGATGAACCCGAACTCCTCCCCCACGACCGAGAAGACGAAGTCCGTGTGCTGCTCGGGAAGGAACGAGAGCCACTTCTGCGTCCCCTCCTGAAGGAATCCCTTTCCCGCCAGCCCCCCGGAGCCGATCGCCACCTCGGACTGGATGATCTGGTATCCGGCCCCGAGCGGGTCGTGGCCCGGATCCAGGAAGGTGACGATCCGCGTCTTCTGATAGTCCTTGAGCTGGTTCCACAGGATCGGCCCCGCGATGCCGACGAGCATGTTCACCCCGAGCGTCACGGCGGAGAAGGGAAGCGACGAGTGCGTAACGAGGAGGACGAGAAGCAGAAGGAACAGGAAGACGATCCACGCGGGGAGATGGGAGGAAGCGATCAGGCCGACGGCGGGCGAGAGAACGAGGAGGAGGACGCGCTCGGGAAGCCCCGCCCAGAAGAGCATCGGGATGAGAATCGCGCCGAAGACGAGCGCCGTTCCGAGGTCCGGCTGCCTCAGCACGAGAAGGAACGGCACGCCCGCAACGAGCGCCGGCACGAGGAAGTGGCGGAGCCCGACCTTCTCGGGCGGCCGGTTCGAGAGAACCCGCGCCATGACGATGACGAGGCTGATCTTGGCGATCTCCGAGGGCTGGAAGCGGAACGGCCCGACGGCAAGCCAGCGCTCGACGCCGGTGGAGGGACGGAGAAGAAGGACGGCGAGCAGGACGAGAGAGAGCGCGTACGCGGGGATCGCGAGGAAATCGAGAACGTCGAGCCAACGCTGCGCCAGGAAGACGCCGAGCGCGAGAAACCCGATCCCGATCGCCGCCCAGGCGAGCTGGCGGACGTGATAGGAGGCCTCCCCGGCCGAGGTCCGGCTCGCGCTGTAGAGCACCAAGATCCCGAACGCGACGAGCAGGAGCGTGCTGCCGAGCAGGGTCCAGTCGAAGGAACGGATGGCGAGGCGCCTCGTCGCGCGCATGGCTCTACGTCTTCTCCCTCCCGAAGAAGTAGCGGAGGAGATTCCCCGCGAGCGGCGCCGCCACTTCCCCGCCGTGCCCCGCGTTCTCGATGATCACCGCCACGACGATTCGCGGGTCGCTCGCCGGGGCCCACGCGGCGAACCACGCGTGGTCCTCGCCGTGCGGGTTCTGCGCGGTCCCGGTCTTCCCCGCGACCGGTACGCCCGGGACGCGCGCCGCGCGCCCCGTCGCCCTATCCCCCTCCACCGCCAGGACGAGCCCCTCGCGCACCGGCCGGAGGACCTCCTCGGACAACGGAACAGGCCTCGGGGAGGGAATGGCGCGTCTCGTCGTCCTCCCGTCCGGGCCGGTCGTTCGGAGAACGAGGTGCGGCTGCACGATACGGCCGCTCCCCAGCGCCGCGTAGAGCCGCGCGATCTGCATCGGCGTCACGAGGATCTCCCCCTGGCCGATCGAATGGTTGAGGAGCGCGCCGCCGCCCCAGCCGGACTTCCCGTACCGTTCGTTCATGTATCGAGTGTCCGGAACGAGACCGCTCCTCTCCCCCGGCAGCTCGATCCCAGTTCGCTCTCCGAGCCCGAGGGCGCGGGCCGCTTCGGCGAAGCGATCGAGGTCGAGCCGCGCCCCGACCTGATAGAAGTAGACGTCGCACGACTGCTCGATCGCGCCGGGGAGAGCGAGCGACCCGTGCCCCTCCGGCCTCCAGCAGCGGAAGGCGCGGCGGCCGAACTGCCAGGAGCCGAAGCACGGGAGGAGCCGCGTTTCCGGCCCGACCACCCTCTGTTCGAGCCCCTCGATCGCCGTGATCGGCTTGTATGTCGAGCCGGGCGGGAAGGTCGCCTGGATCGCCCGGTCGAGAAGCGGATGAAGCGAGTCTCCGCTGAGGGAATCCCACACCGCCGCGGAGACGGACACCGAGAACAGGTTCGGATCGAACGAGGGATGGCTGGCCAGGACAAGCACCTCCCCGTTCTCCGGATCGAGAGCGACGACCGTGCCCGATCCGTGCTCGGCGAGAAGGGACTCGGCCCGCGCCTGAAGCCCCCAGTCGAGCGCCACGAGGAGATCCTCGCCCGAAACCGGCTCCTTCTCACGAAGGGTCCCCATCCGCCTTCCGTGCGCGTCCTCCTGCACGATGCGGTACCCGTCGTGCCCTCGGAGCACCTCGTCGTGCCACCGTTCGAGGCCGCCCCTGCCGACGCGCGCGCCCGGGAGAGAAACGCCCCCCTTCCTCTCCGCGATCTCCTTCTCCGAGATCTCCCCGACGTACCCGAGAACGTGGGCGGCGACCCGCTTCCCGGGATAGACGCGGACCGGCTCCGTCAGGATGAGAACGCCGGAGAGCTCGAAGGCGTGCTCCTCGACGATGCTCACGATGGCGATGTCCGCGTCCGGAAGAACGGCCCTCGGATCGAAGGGCCTCGAGTACCCCTTCGCCGCCTGCTCGCGGAGCGCGGCGAGGTCCGCCCCGATCAGATCGGCGAGACGTTCGAGCACCGCGGGGTTCCTTCGGATCTCGAAAGGAACGACCGCCACGCTGAAGGAGGGGCGGCTGTCCGCGTACACCGCCCCGTCGCGCCCGGTGATCCTCCCCCGGAGGGCCTTGACCCTCTCCAGGTGGATCTGGTTCTCCTCCGCGTGCGCTCGGTACTTCCCGGAAACGAGCACCTGCATCTGGAAGAGGCGCCCGACAAGAACGAGGAAGGCGATGAGGACGATCCCTCCGAGCACGCCGGTGCGGAGCGGCCGCCTGGGGTCGGTGCGTTCCCTCACGCCGCAGCCTCCCGCGGCCGGCGGCGGCGCCCGGCGCGGAGGACCTCGCTCGCGAGCACGCCGATGCCGGCGGTCAAGAGCCCGGCGGGGAGCGTGTCGAGCGCGAGGCGGGTGAGGAAGGCGCTCCCTCCGTCCGCGATGAAGCGCAGGCCGGCCGTGAGGTCGTGCGCGACGACGCCCCCGGCGAGGATGAGGAAGAGGCCGAGAACGCTCTCGCCGACGAGCTTCCTGTGGGACCACGCGCTGAAGGCGCCGGCCGCCGCCAAGGGGAGGAGATCCGTCCCGACCGCCTGCAGGGAGACGACGTCCCGGAAGAGGCCGACGGCGAGCCCGATCAACACGCCGTCGACCACCCCGCTCCGGGCCGACCGGAACACGACATAAAGAACGAAAAGATCGATGCGTGAAGCGATGGCGGGCGGCGAGAGGCCGAGGACGATCTCCGCCGCCCGAAGGGCGAGGAGAAGAACGAGGACCCGAAGGACCCCGAGCGCCGCGTGCCCCCCCCTCACGGCCGCGCCTCTTCCGGCCGCTCCTGGGCGGCGGCGCCTCCCGCCGAGTCCGCTCCGCCGGGCGCTCCCGGCGCCGCCTCCTCCGGAGGCGGAGGCTCCTCGAAGTACCCCTGATCGGGGAAAGCGTCCGCCCACTCCTCCGGCGGCCCCGCGAGGGGTCCCTCCAGAATCACGTAGAGCTCCTCGAGAAGAGAGAAGTCGACATCGGGATCCACCCACACCTCCTGGAACACGTGGCTCCGCCCCTGAACCGCGGCCCGCACCGTCGCGAGGGGGAGCCCCGGGGGGAAGACCCCGCCGAGGCCGGAGGTCACGATGCGGTCTCCGGTCCCGAGGTCCGCCGAGTTCGGCACGTAGAGGATGCGAAAGCCGCGCTGCGGCTGCCAGCTCAGTACCCCCACGACGCGTGTCCGGTCCGCCAGCGCGCTCACGCGGACATCCGGATTGCGGAGGGTCCGAACCGAAGCGGAGCGCGCGAGGACTCGGTCGACTCGCCCCACGAGCCCCCTGTGGTTGATCACCGCCATCCCCTCCCGCACCCCGTCGGCGCTCCCCTTGTCGATCTTCCATGTCTCCGCGGAGCGCCCCGCGCCGCGCGTCTGCACCCGCGAGGGCAGGAGACCGAACGGCGTCTCCTCGAGGAACCCGAGGAGGCGCCGGAGACGCCGGTTCTCGTACCGGTACTCCTTGAGGTAGAAGTTCTCGATCGCGAGGTCCATGACGGTTCGGTGGAGCTCCCGGTTCCG
>JBDRFQ010000342.1:0-4451 GCA_043818685.1 Candidatus Eiseniibacteriota bacterium | reverse complement strand
CGCCCCGACTCCTTCACCTTGCGGGCCATGCCGAGCGCCTTCGAGCGGAGCTGGTCGTCCCGCCGCCCGCGGTAGCCGCCCACGTCCACGCGCACGCGCCCCTGCTCGCTGCGGTCCCTGTGGAGAATCCGGTTGAGGAGGTGTTCGATCGCGTGCAGGGTCTCTCCGTGCTTACCGATGAGAAGCCCGTCCGACTCCATCGTGACCACCTCGACGTGATAGTCTCCTTCCTCGGCGCGCACGGTCACGCGGGCGCCGATCCCGACCCTGCCCAGGATCCCGTCGAGAACCTCCTTGACCCTCTCCGAGGCGTCCGCCTGCTGGGTCACCCTGACCCGGACCTTCCGCCCCCCGAACAGGCCGAAGAGACCGCCCCGCTTCTCCTCGAGAACTTCGATCTGGACCTCATCGAGCCTTGCTCCGAGCTTCTTCAGCGCGCGATCGAGCGCTTCCTCGTCGGTGCGTCCCTCACCGATCACGCTTTTCATTTCGTCTCCTTCGTGGGGGACTTCTTCTTCCGTCCCCGGCCCGTGGCCTTCTTGCTGTTTCGATCGTTCTTCTTCTCGTCTCCCGCCGGCGACGCCTCCGTCCGGACCGCGTTCTTCGCCTCCCCGCGGTTCATCAGATACTGCTGGCCGATCGAGAAGACGTTGTTCGCCAGCCAGTACAGGACGAGCCCGGAAGGAAGCCGGTAGAAGAGCCCCGTGAAGAGAATCGGCATCATGTAGATCATCGCCTTCTGCCTCGGGTCCACCGTCGTCATCTTCTGCTGGACGATCATCGACACGCCCATGAGAAGCGGCAGAAGGCAGAGGTGCGCGCCGAGGAACGGGAGCGTGAACGGCAGGTTCGCCAGAACGTCCGGGCTCGAGAGATCGTCGATCCAGAAAACGAACGGCGCCTTGCGGAGCGCGATGGTCCTCTGCAGAACCTGATAGAGCGCGATGAAGACCGGCATCTGCAGCAGCATCGGGAGGCAGCCGGAGAGCGGGTTCACGCCCTCCCGCTTGTAGAGCGCCATCGTCTCCTTGTTGAGGCGCTGGGCGTCCCCTTTGTGCTTCTCCCGGAGCTCGCCCACCTTCCCCTGGATCCTCTGCATGTCCCTCATCGACTTCATGCTCTTGTGCGTGAGGTGGTAGAAAAGGAGCTTCGTGAGGAGTGACACGAGGATGATGACGACGCCGTAGTTCGGCACGTACTTGTAGAAGAACTTCATGACGGCGAGGGTGAGCCGCGCGATCGGGCGGATCAGGTTCCAGCCGAGATCGATCATCGCCTCGAGACCGACCCCCTCCCTCTTCAGGGTGTCCATGTCGAGCGGCCCGGCGTAGAGGCCGAAGACCGCCTTGTCCCGCCCGGAGCCGGAGACCGGCATCTTGACGTCGAGCCAGACCCGCTCCTCGCCCGGGAACCGCCGGATCCACACATCCGCTCCCGAGTCCTTCTCGGGGATGAGGGCGATGGCAAAGTACTTGTTCTTGAGGGCGGCGAAGCGGACGTCTCCGGTCCGCTCGATCGGCTCGTCTTCCTTCACCTTCCTGGCCGGGTCGCGCACGGCCTTCCCCGCGAGCGAGACGACCGCGGCCATCTCCCGCTTCTCCTGCTCCGTATCCTCCTCGGTGAACGCGATCCCCGGCTCCCAGAGAAGCCTGTACGAGAAGACCTTCGGCGCCCCCGCGCCGCTCGCGATCGTCTGCTCGAGATCGATGCGGTAGGAATCGGCGCGGAAGCGATACGTCCGCCGGACCGTGACGCCGCCGGAAAGCTGCTTCTCGAGCGCGACCTCCGACGCCTCGGCCGGGTGCGTGAGCCGCACCTTCTTTTCGCCCGACTGGAAGACGGCGCCCCGGAGATCGGCCTTCTCGTCCCCGGTCTCGAGAATGAGACCGAGCCCGGCGCGCGCCTCCTCACCGATCAGCTCCACCGCACGGTCGCTCGTCCCCTCGAAGTCGAGGAGCCGGATCCGGGAGATGCGCGCCCCCCGCGTGTCGATCTCCATCTCGAAGAGGGGGGTCGAGACCGGGATGATGCGGGCGCCTTCTTCCTCTTCCTCGGGCGGGATCGAAGGCACCGCTTCCTCCGATTCCATCTGATCGGCGGGGCTCGCGATCACTCCGGCGGCGACGGGCGGCCCGGCGGCCTCCCCGAGGAGAGCTTCCTCCCCGATGAGCGGCGGTTCCTGCGGCTTGATGAACAGAATCTGGAACCCGACGATCAGAACCGTCGAGAGCACGATCGCGAGCAGAGCTTTGCGGTCCACTCTCTTCCTCGCTCGAACGGCCCCGGTCAACCTCTCCGGCAAACGGGGGGATCGCTCGTTTCCTGCCGCGCCCGCCCCCGCTACGGGACCGGGTCGCGGCCTCCTGCGTGGAGGGGATGACACCGGAGAACGCGACGCAGCGCGAGGGCGCCGCCGTGCATCCATCCGTGTCGTTCCAAGGCCTCGAGCGCGAAGGCGGAGCAGGAGGGATCAAACCGGCATGAAGCAGGAATGAGTGGAGAAACGCAAAACCGGTAGAAGCGAACCAGAAGGATCAAGACCGTCTTCACGGGCGGCCGTCCTCGCTGCCCGGCGGCGCGGAGGGGAGAAGGCCCGCTCGCTGGAGCAGGTCCCGCATTTCCCCCGCGACGCCCGTCGCCCGGGCGTCCGCGAAGTCGCGGCTCGCCACGAAGACGAGGTCGATGGGCTCGGTCTGCAACTCCGCCTTGATCCTTCGAAACGCTTCGCGCAGAAGCCGCTTGATTCGGCTCCGCACGACCGATTTGCCGATCCGTTTTCCCGCCACGAATGCGGCGCGCACCGCCGGGGCTTCCGCCCGGTCCCGCAGAAGGTAATGGACCCTGAAGTTCGGTCCTCTCACGATCTTCCCTTCCCGAAACAGGCGGTCGATCTCTTGGGTTTTCCTTACGCGCTCGCTCGCGCGCAGCTTGAGGCGCGCCGTCCGCTCTTGCACTCGGCGACTTCCTACGGGCTGAGCTTCTTCCTCCCCTTCGCCCGCCTCCGGGAGAGAATCGCTCTCCCCGCGCGGGTACTCATTCTCTCCCTAAATCCGTGGGTACGCTTCTTCTTCAGGTTGCTCGGCTGAAACGTGCGTTTCACGTCTGGTCCCCCGATCGATGTGGTCTCTCCAGGCTGCGCGCGGCCCCGGCTCGGTTTTCCCCGGCCGCGCCTTCGCGCGAAGTCTAGAAACGACGCGGGATTGTGTCAAGCGGAATTGTCCGCGCCTCGGAGAGCTCTCCAATGGACCCTGTGGAAATTTTGTCCACAGGAGAGGACGAGCCTCTTATCAATTGCCGCACAATAACATGCGGGCGAAGAAAATTCAAACAACTCTCGAAAAAAACCTTGATCCCGCTCTTCCGGGCGTGCTACGATGCCAGCGCTCTGAGGAATCTCTCGGATCACGACCGGGGTGTGGGTCCCGAAGCCTCTCAGCGCATGATTTGCACCTTTCAGGCTTTGATTTCCGCCCTTTCGGATCCCCTCTGGGGATAACCCGGCCGTGCTCCGGTGGTAGATTGTCCCCAAGCCCATGACTTTCAAGGAGTTGGCTGTGTATCCGCGGTTGTGGATAAGTTGGGGGATACTTGTCTCTTCGCCGGGCCTGTCCACCGGTCCTGTGGAGAGATCTCGCCGGATCGGTGGTTATCCCGGTGGATATCCGTGGATAACCGGGGGGTCGCTCTCTCATGTCTCCCGTTGAACTCTGGGCGCGAACGCTCACGATCATTCAGAAAGTCGTCAGCACACAGACCTACGAAGCCTGGTTCTTGCCGACCCGGTGCGTCGCCTTTTCCGCCGAGGGGGTCCGCATTCAGGTGCCGAACCAGTTCTTCGCCGAGTGGCTGAAGGACAATCACCTGCCGCTGATCCAGAAGAGCCTCGGGCAGGCGATCGGCGCCCCACCCCCGGAAATCGACTTCACCGTGTCCGACGAGCCGCTCCGGAGGCCGGAGCCGCCCCTCGCGCCCGCCGGGACCCCCGGCGCTCAGCAGGCGAGCCCCCCGCCTTCGAAGCCGCGCAACCCGCAGCTCAACGACCGGTTCAGGTTTGCCAGCTTCGTCGTCGGCCGCTCGAACCAGTTCGCGCACGCCGCCGCACAGGCGGTCGCCGAGAACCCCGCCCATGTCTACAACCCGCTCTTCATCTGCGGAGGGGTCGGCCTCGGCAAGACCCACATCATCCAGGCGATCGGACACAGGGTGGAAGAGAAGTCCCCCGGTTTCACCGTCCACTACGCGTCCGCCGAGAGCTTCATGAACGAGCTGATTCACTCGATGAAGACCGGCGCGACCTTCCATTTCAAGGAGCGCTACCGAAACGTCGACCTTCTCCTCATCGACGACGTTCAGTTCCTCGCAGGCAAGGAGAGCACGCAGGAGGAGTTCTTCCACACGTTCAACGCGCTCTACCTGGCCCACAAGCAGATCGTAATGACGAGCGACCGGCC
>JBDRFQ010000341.1:0-11914 GCA_043818685.1 Candidatus Eiseniibacteriota bacterium | reverse complement strand
CGTCAACCTGCAGAACGAAAAGGTGCTGATTCCCGAAGCCCTGGGCCTCTTCTTCGCCGAGCAGACCACTTCACAAGACTATATCAGGGCCTACCTCGGCGCCCGGCTCGGCGGGCACGGGAGCGGATTCCTGAGACCGTTCATCGGCTTCAACATCGCATGGGTGAACTACAGACTCAGCACCACCCTGAGTGTGCCGACCGACACTCAGGAAGACCCGTTCCTTAGCCAGACCAGCAGCCATAACAAGTCCGTGTTCGGCTACGATCTGACCCTTGGGCTCGACCTCAACTTCTCCAATACCGTCGTTCTCGAGGGGGGCGTTCGCTACATGAAGTCCGGGTCTTTCGACCAGACCTTTGGAGAGGAGGAGAACTCGATCAAGGTAAGCCCCGAGTACTTCCAGTTCTACATCGGCGCCGGGATTGCCTTCGAGTGGATCATGAAGCTCGCCGAAAGCGACGAAGAGGACGGCGGGAAGTAGTCGGCAACCGGTTCACCATCAGGTTCGGCTCCGGCATCATCCGGTTCTTGGGTCATGACGACGGTCTGCCGGCCCCGCCCCTCATCGCCGTGATCTTCTCCTTGTCGATGAGGATGTGACGGGGACCAAAGAGGCGGTGGAAAGTGGGATCGACGCGTCTCCGCTCGTTTGTTCTCGCTGTCTGTGTCGCCTTGTTCTTCGGAGGCGCTCCGATCACGTCTCTCTTCGCAGCGCCGGTCCCCGATCCGGCCGGGAATTCGAAGCGTCCTCCCTTCGGGGCCGGCCGGGCGACGGGGTGTTTCGCCGCCGGCGCGGCCGCCGGGGCACTGCTGGGAGGGGCCGCGTTGCTTGCGGGAGCCAGTCTCTTCCACGATGAGAACGACCAGGACGACGCCGCCGGAGCCATCGGAGGGATCTTCAGCGGTCTCGTCGGGTATGCGATCGGCGCTTCTCTCGGCACCTACTGGGCGGGCAACACCGGAGACATGGCCG
Source organism: Candidatus Eiseniibacteriota bacterium (assembly GCA_043818685.1). Lineage (GTDB taxonomy): Bacteria > Orphanbacterota > Orphanbacteria > Orphanbacterales > Orphanbacteraceae > VGIW01. The sequence goes on along the minus strand of JBDRFQ010000341.1, from coordinate 10,938 downwards.
GGTCGTATGGTGCGACCCTCGGAGGAAGCGTGATCGGCTTCGCGATCGGAGGGCTCGGCTTTCTCGCCGCCGAGCGATGGTTCGCGGACTCAAACGATGGAAGGAACGACAGGCTGAACGCAGCGATTCTCTTCTCCGGACCGCCGATCGCCGCGACCGTCGGGTTCGCCTTGACCAGAGCGCACGATTCAACGGCCCCGCCCGCGCGGGTTTCCTTTGAGCAAGGCGGGTGGACACATGCGGCCATGGCCCGCGTCACTGTGGACGAGCCAACTCCGCCGTCGCGCTCGGTTCGCGTGCGGGTCGCAAGGTATCGATTCTGAGCGGGCGGCGGCTCCGATCAGGCTTTCCTCCCAAGAGACTCGTACGAATGAGGCGGATCGACGTTGCGGAGTCCCTGCAGCGGTCTCTTGTTCATGATCACTCGGAATCACGCGCCCCTGAAACGGACTCCGGACGGAGCAGAGACCAAACCCGGAAGACAGGTCCCAAGGATACTCGCTGGGCGGCCAGCCCGAAGCACGGGCCACCCGATGCAGGGCAATAGGGGCCCATCTCGCGCCCCTCCCGTAATCTCAGAAAAGTCAACACGGGCCGGGTTTTCGTGAGGCACGGCACCCGATAGGCTGTGATATCATGGCAGACAGCGTGATAGGCGATCACCGTGAGTTTGGACAGGGTGGCGCGAACGAGGCTTTCCAGAGGGAACGTCGAAGAACCGTCCGGCGACGCGTCGGCCGGGCGCGCGCTGATGGAATAGGTTAGGTCCTGCCGCTAGGCACTCGCCTGAGCGTATGCGGGTTCCGGATGAAGAAACATCCCGTTTCACACAAGATCATTCTGCTCCTCTTCCTCCTCTCCGGCGCTACCGGGCTCATCTACGAGGTGGCTTGGACTCGCCTCTTCACGAACATCTTCGGGTCCACCGCTCTTGCCGTGAGCACCGTTCTCGCGGCCTTCATGGCGGGGTTGGCGATTGGAAGCCGTGTCATCGGCTCCTTGATCGACCGGAGAGGGGAAGAGCTTCGGACCTACGGGATCCTCGAAATCGGAATCGGCGTCAGCGCTTTTCTACTGCTGCCCGCCCTGGAGTTGTCGGGCCGGTTCTTCATCTCCATCTATCGGGCGTTTCATCCTTCCTTCAACGAGATGAGCCTCGTTCGGTTCGCCTTCTCCTTCCTGCTCCTGCTGATCCCGACGGTTCTCATGGGAGGTACGCTTCCCGTTCTGGTCCGTTTCTGGGTGCAGGGACGCCGAGACATTGGGCGGACGGTGGGGAACCTATACGCCATCAACACCTTCGGCGCCATGGTCGGCTGCTTCATCGCCGGGTTCTGGCTTCTTTCCCAATACGGTATCCGTCACACGGTGCTTTTCACCGCCATCGTCAATCTCGGGATCGGCGCGACTGCCCTGATCCTGGGTTTCGGTCGGGAGAGAGTCTCTCCGGCGCCGGATGGTCCGGGTGAGCCGCCGGCAGAGAGCGCCTCCCCCGATGGGCGCGCGGACGCAACCGATTCCCGCGCCCGCTTGGCTCTGTTCTCGATCGGCGCCTCAGGCTTCCTCGCCCTGGCTTACGAAGTCGTCTGGACACGGGTCCTTCTCTACGTCCTCGCCGCGACCGTGTACGCGTTCACGGTCATGCTGACCACTTTCCTCGGAGGCCTAGCCCTCGGCAGTCTCGTCTTGGCGCCGCGGGTGGACCGGCTGCGGTCGGGATTCCGCCTCTTCGGGATCCTCGAGGTGCTGATCGGCGCCACCGCCCTTCTCTCCGTCGTTCTCCTTTCCCAATATCACAAGATTCACAACTCCCTTCTCATGGTGCTCGAGGTGCAGAGTTGGGAACAGCTCGCGGCCGTCAAGTTCATTGAGGCGGCCCTGGTCATTCTCGTTCCCACCCTCTTGATGGGCATGACCTTTCCCCTTGTTACCACCCTGTACGCAAGGGATCTCCGGCGAATCGGACGTCGCGTGGGAAACATGGTGGCGGTGAACACCGTCGGCGCGGTCTTGGGCTCGTTTCTCGCGGGCTTTGTGCTGATCCCGATGCTGGGCACGCAGAACACGATCGTGGTTCTCGCGTTGGGCAACGGCGTCCTCGGGGGCGTTCTCCTTCTCCAATCCGGGTCCTTCTCCGGCTTCCGCCGCGTGCTGCTGGCCGTGGTTCCGGTGATCGTTCTTCTCGTGGGATCGCTCTTCTTGCCGCCGAGGGCCTTTCTCCCCGTTTTCGGCATCAATCTTCCGGGCGGGAAGATCATCTACTGCGAGGAAGGGATAACCGGAACCGTCACGATTCATGAATCGCTCAAGTCGCGGCTCCTCTCCATCAACGGAGCGGACGTGGCCGGAACGACCCCCATGCTCCGAACGACGCAGAAACTCCAGGCGCACATTCCCCTGCTCCTTCATCCGAACCCGCGGAAAGTCATGCAGGTGGGACTCGGAAGCGGGGAAACCGCCCACTCGATTCTCTATCACCCGATCGAGAGACTGGACGGGGTGGACATTTCGCCCGAAGTGATCGAGGCAGGACCGTACTTCGAGGAATTGAACAAAGACGTCTACGAGGATCCGCGGCTCCACGTGATCATCGAAGACGCGAAGAGCTTCGTGGTTTATACGGAAGAGACCTACGACCTGATTCTGAACGATTCGGTGCATCCGATCTTCCGAGGGAGTTCGGACCTTTACGCGAAGGACTACTTCCTCGCCTGCCGGGAGCGCCTGGCTCCGGACGGCATGATGTCCTCCTGGTTCCCGATCGCCCTCCTGTCCGAAACCGACCTCAAAATGCTCCTTCGGACGTTTCAGAGCGTCTTCCCCCGGTGCACCGTGTGGATCGCACCGAACTGCCTGACGAGAAACGCGCTTCTGCTCGGCTGGAAGAGCGGCGAGCCGCACACAATCGATTTCGGCCGGATCGCGAGCAGGCTCGCGGAGAACAGGGCTGTCCGCGACGATCTGAACGAGGTGGGCCTCGGGGGAGTCTATGAACTGCTCGACTGCTATATGCTCCATCCCGAAACCGTCGCGAAATACGCGGAGAAAGCGCGCATCAACACCTACGATCGCCCCCACATGGAGTTTTCAGCGCCCCGAGTCACCGCCAGCGGTGATCGATCCATCTGGGCCGTGAACCTCGAAGCCCTCGTCTCGATACGGAATTCGGTCTTGCCCAGACTGACCAACCTGGGTGAAACGGAAGAAGATCGCGAGAGGGTCAAACAGCGCATGACCCGTCGGCACGAGGCCTCGAGGCACATCGTTCGGGGGCTCGTATACGAACTGCGTAGAGAGACGGGCCGGGCGGAGGCCGAGTACGGAAGGGCGTTGGACATCTATCCAGACGATCCGATCGCGAAGTCATTGGTCGGTCAGCTGCATGAGGGGGCTTTCTCCTTCCAGTCCGCGATCGCTGCGGGGACGACGGATCCGAGGCCCTACTATCAGCTGGGGGTGACCTACCTGGGCCAAGGGAGGTTCGCGGAAGCGGCAAGCCTCTTGGAGAAAGCGTTACACCTCAACCCGAATCAAGCGCGGGCTCATCTCGAGCTGGCGCGCGCGCGCTTGAACGTGGGCGACCTGGCGGGGGCTCGATCGTCGGTCGATCGAGCGCTCGACCTCGAGCCGAGGGCCGGAGGAGGGTACGCCGTTCGCGCCCATCTGAGGTGGCTCGAGAAAGACCTGGCAGGAGCGGAGTCGGACATCGAGGAAGCCCTGGCAAGAGGCGCGGACCTGCCGTGGATCTACGCGCTGCTCGGCAAAGTGCTGCGGGAAGCCGGCCGGACGGAAGAGGCGATCCGCGCATACCGGGAAGCACTCGATGGGAATCCGGATCTCCGAGATGCTCGCATCGGCTTGGGCGAAGCTCTGATCGAGCTGGGAAGGGTGCAGGAAGGACTCGCGGAGCTGGAGAGGGCGGCGGAAGCACACAACGCGGCCGATCTTTGGATTCGTTTGGGAAGAGCACAGCATTCGGCCGGCTTGGTTCCGGAGGCGGAAGACACATTCACCCGGTCCCTTGCTTCGCTTCGGGAGGAGGAGGGAGAAACAAGGGCCTCGGTGCTCTATGATCGCGCACGGGCAAGGCTCGATCTGGGACAAGAGGCCGATGCGGTGCGTGACCTCGAAGAGGCCCTTCGGATCGCTCCGTTGTTCCCGGAAGCGGAGGATGCGAGACGCCTGCTCCGTTCCACGAAATAGCCGGCATTCGAGCGTCTTCAAAGATAACTCTTGCGCGTGGATCTCCACGGCGCCGAGCGAGTCGGATGTTCCGCGTGATCTCAGACCCTGTCCCTCCTGAAAACTCGTCCGCGTTGCAGCGATTGAGATTGCCGACGAGTGGTCTCCCGAGACTGCGAGGTCATCGCGGAGGAGCCGCACGGGTGCGGGGTCGCTCTGAGGGTTCTCACAGGAGGGTGCTGGGGTGTGTGCGCGAACCGCCGTGGGGCGACCGAGCATAGCTGCAGCGGCCGCAGCTGTTAACTGCTTGGTGGCAGTTTCGAAAGGCGAAAGCCGCGTATCTCTAACCAGTTGATATTGCTGAAGTTGCAAGAGGGTGTCTGGGCTGGCTCCCCAGCTTGTCACTTCCGCAAGCTTTCGGCCAAAATGCTAAACCGACGACGTTCCCGAAGGTTCCGACACCCCCAACTGGCGGTCTCTGCGGGGGACCAGAGACTCTCGGGGCCTGCGACCCCTTTCGCGGCTTCACGTTGGCCCCGCACGCCCCGGAAACTGGCCAGCGCGAATCGGGCGCAGAACTACGAGAAACCGCGACGACGACAGCGCGGAACCGGTGTAGGACTCGGTCGAGGGAGGCGAAGCCCAAGGCACACCACCTCCGCGAGTCCCACCAGAAGAGGTGCAGCCCGCCGCTTGACCAGACACCCGTGGGGTCGGTGTGGGGGAATACTCAACTTGTACACATGGAGGGATGCTCGTTTGAGGGGCGGACGGGCTTCATCGGCCCCCTTCCACGACGCTGCTCATGGGATTGTTCTTCCTGTATAGTTGAATGCGGCTGCTTATACTCCGCGCCAATTCATCCTTCCCCGCCGCCCGAGCGAGAAGAAAAGCCTTCTCCGTGGCCGAAACGGCTCTACCGAATCGACCGACCTCGGCATAGTTTTCTCCCAAGTGTATCCACGCATTGAGATTGTTCGGGGCGAGGTCCGCCGCTATCGATAAATGCTCGATTGCCTCCTCGTGCTTTCCCTGACGGGACAAGGCAATACCGAGTTGAAGGCGTGCCAAGGGATGACCCGACTGCATCCGCACCGCCGCACGTAGGTGCTCGACGGCCTCATCGAGCTTTCCCTGACGGGTTAGCATCACCCCCATGTTCACATGGGCCGCCACCAGATCCGGTTCGATCTGCAACGCCCGCAAGTAGTGTTTGCCCGCCTTATCGAGATTCTTCCGGGCGGCATGAGCCAGTCCAAGGTTGTAGTGTCCGTCGGCGTAATCCGGTTTGAGTTCAACGGCCTTCGTAAGGTATCTAACCGCCTCCTCGAGATGTCCCACCTTGTAGAAACAGGTTCCCAGGCCGGAATAGGCCTCGAAATCGCTCGGATCGCAGTCGAGCGCGAGCCGATACTCCCGGATCGCATCATCGATTCGTTGTAGAGCGTTGTAGGCCATTGCGCGCTCTTTGTGCCACTTGACCAGATCGCCGCGCCGTTCTCCCGCACCGGCTCCGGCTAGGACATGGGAGCCGTAAAGGACGGCGACGACCGCCAACCATGCGAAGCCACGCCTCAGATCCCTGGTCCAAATGAACACGCAGATGCGCCAAACCCCATAGGCGGCAAAGAGAAGGAGGAATGGAATAACCGGAACGCGATATCGGGAAGTGCTGAAGAACGGCAGGACAGAGAGAAAGTAAACAACAACCAGTCCGAGGAGCAAGACCGACATCTCCCACTTCCTGTTTGCGGAGATCGTTGCGCTCTCTTCTCTACCGGTTCTCTCCCGCCGCCGGTCGAGAAGCATCAATCCCAATCCGACGGCACCGAGTGCCAATACCACGGAGAAGTTGCCGGGGGTGTTTCGTAATACCGATGAATTCTGCCTTGCGCACCAGACCGCCTTGTTATGAGTGATTTCACGGGATCCCCAGAAGAGGCCGGCTTTCTTGGCCGTAAGCTTCGCAAATCCGATCGGGTTCTCACGAATGAAGCGCAGGGCCTCCCGCGTGAAGTAGGCCGACACTTCTGAAGCTTTGAGTCTCCTGCCCACATGCTGCTCCAGGTTGCGGACAATTGCGGGGTAGTCGAAGCAATTCCCGAACTCGCCGAAACCGGGAACATTGCGGGAAAACAAGCCCGTGGCGGCCTCGTTGTTACCTATGAACAGATTGATCCCACCATTCGATGAGATCAGGACGAAGTCCTTCGCGACACGATAGTTGCGCACTGTCGCGGGAGCGATGCTCAGAGCGGTGCCCATGAGCAGACCAACAACGGTGAAGAGCCCGGTTCTTAGTCTGCCATTTCGTCGGGTCACCCACAACGACCAGAATACCAGCACCGGTAGGAAGGTCAAAACCGTAGGACGAACCAGACAAGCGAGGCCCAACACCAGACCGGCGATGAACGGATAGCGCGTCTTGTGAGTCTCGATCCACTTCGTGAGGATGTAGAGCAATAGACAGAACAAACAGATCAGCAGCGCCAGCGAGAGAAGCTCGCCCTCGAAGAAGATGAATATCCAATAGAAGGACATGAAAGCCGCGAGGATGAGCGCAACACCCGGTCCGTACAACCTGCGGGCGAACAGAAAAGCCAGCAACGCGCTGACCAGTCCCAGCCCCATCTGGATGATTCGTGGTACGTGGTAGCCGGTCCCGAACAGGAGGTAGACCAGTGAGAGGAAGTAGGGATAACCGGGCTGTCGGAGGTATGGCGATTCTCTGATCAGAGGGTCGGCTTTCCCGTGAGGCGGTTGCCACTCTCCGGTCGCCAATCCTCGCGCCCAATAATCATTGAAACCGGCGTCGACTAGAGGGACCGCGAAGTCCGGTTCTTCAGCGATCTGGCGAAAGTAGGCGACGCGGAGGACCAGTCCGATCAGGAGGACGGCAAGGAGCGCCGGCCATTGCCATGACAGGAAGAGCCTCTTCCGCCGTTGCCCTACGGTCTGTGTCGTCTCCCGCATGCTCATGATTGGCTCTTCCCATCCCGTTCGGAGACGTGACCTGCCCCGTATTGTACCACCGATTTCGGGTGGCACGCCGGGTTCGGCCTCGGTTCTGCGCCGGGTCTGCCTGTGGGCCGCGTGGTTCTGTAGGGGTTTGCAGGGGACGGTGGCGGGCCGCCACGGGTGTCCCTCCCAAATACTCGTCGGCGTTGACCCCGTTGACGTTACCGGGCGGGTCCTTCAGCCTCATATTCATGATAGCACCACTTCTGAGAACGGCGGGATCGACCTTTCCGGGGTCGCCTCGGGATGGCCGTCCCTTCCCCCCGCGCGAGCGCGAGGCGGAGTGGGAGCAGGCGCAGACGTCGCGCACCGCCCCCACGCGGCGAGGTGGCGGGGGGAGGGGCATGGGTTCCACGGGCGGCAGCGCGAGGCGGAGGGGGCCACCGCGCACCGTCCCCACGCGGCGAGGTGGCGGGGCGGCTGGGTCGTCACACCGTCTGTGTGAGCGACAGCCAGGGGTCCGTTCCACACGCAGAAGCGCGAGCGGAGCGGGCGGAGGCGGGAAGGACGGCCACGGCCGCCGGGCTAGAAGATGTCGTCGCAGTCGGGGAGGAGGCCGTCGATCACCCGCGTGAGAGCGAAGCTCTCGCCCGAGCCGCCCGGGCAACAGTGGCCCCCGTAATAGTGCCGGGCGAACTCGATCGTATCCCGGAAGTTCACGATGTTCTCCTCGCTGCAGAAGCTGAAGTCGGCCGAGTAGCCGAAGCCGGCGTTCAGCTTCGGGGCGAACTGGAACAGGTCGGAGAAGTTGATGGCGACCCCGTGGCGGATGGCGAACGACTTGATGCAGAGGGTGTCGTCGCGCGCGGCGAGCTCGATCTCCGGGTCCGCGCAGAGGGCGCTCACGACCCAATGGATGGCGAAACGAGCCGCACCGCCTCCCCAGAACGGGAACTCGACCGCACCGCTCGCATCCGTCGTCTGCGTCCGGGAAGGCGTTCCGCAGATCCTCCCTAGGATGATGCTCTGATTGCTCACGTCGTTGTTCGGGTCGTACGTGCCTGACAGGTCGAGCCGGACGTCGCAATCGGGAACGGGCGTCGCCAGGCAATCCCGCACCGTGACGCGAATCAACATCCTGTCGTAGTCGCCGGCCGGGCAGCAGAGGAGGTCGCAGGTGCCGCATGGCCGGCCGGTCCCCGTGACCCGCGAAATCACCAGCTCCGAGCTCGAGTAGGCCGCGCAGGGAATGCCGGCCAGGGCGCCGCCCGCCGATCCGAACACGGCGAGGGCGAGAATCCCGAAAACCACCTTCCTGCTCATGAGACCCTCCTTGGAGAGCAGTCCGATCGCTCACGCTCCTTCTCCCCGGAGCCGCACATGCACGAGAAGCCCTGATCGGATGCGATGGTGGTGGGCGGAGGGAAGAGGGGAGGCCGCATCGGGCACATCCTTATGCCGCACAGGCGGATCCGGTGCGGGCAACACACGACTCGAGTTCATTCTAACACAAGGAAGGCTAGGGAACCAGGTTCCTTTACAGGGGTAGGCTAAGCCCGTGCAGTGTCGGAAGGTCAACGAACCGCGCACGCTAGCGATGCCCCGCCGGGTCGGGGCGGTCGGGGTCGATGCCGAGGACGCGGATCGCATCGGCGACGGCCGCGGGCTCCATCCCTCCGCGCGCGGCGATCGCGGAAAGGACCGCGGCCGCGACGTGCTCCGCGTCGATCTCGAAGTGGCGCCTGAGCGCCTCGCGCGTGTCGCTCAGGCCGTACCCGTCCGTGCCGAGGGGTACGAAGTCGCCGGGGATCCAGCGAGCGACCATCTCCGGGACCATCTTCATCCAGTCGGTCGCGGCGACGAACGGCCCGCCCGAGCCCTCGAGCATCCGAGCGACGTACGGAACGCGCCGCTCTCCGGCCGGGTGGAGGCGGTTCCACCGCTCCGCCTCGAGCGCATCCGCCCGGAGCCGCTGCCAGCTCGTCACGCTCCACACCTCCGCGCCGACTTGGAAGCGCTCCTCGAGCACCTCCGCCGCACGAAGGACCTCGCGGAGGATCGGCCCGCTCCCGAGAAGCGTCGCGCTCCGCTTCATCCCCTCCGAAGGCTCCCTCACCCGGTACATACCGCGTTCGATCCCCTCCTCGCATCCCTCCGGCATCGCGGGCATGGGGTAGTTCTCGTTGTAGAGGGTGACGTAGTAGAAGCAGTCCTCGTCGTTCTCGATCATCGCCCGGAGCCCGGAGCGGATGATGGCGGCGAGCTCGTAGGCGAATGCGGGATCGTAGGCTCGGACGTTCGGGACGGTCGAGGCGAGCACGTGGCTGTGGCCGTCGTTGTGCTGGAGCCCCTCGCCGGCGAGCGTCGTCCGCCCCGCCGTCGCGCCGAGAAGAAAGCCGCGCCCGAGCGCGTCGCCGAGCGCCCAGATCGAGTCGCCGACCCGCTGGAACCCGAACATCGAATAGAAGATGTAGAAAGGAACCGTGACGACCGAGTGCGTCGCGTACGAGGTCGCCGCCGCGGTGAAGCTCGCGAGCGATCCCGCCTCGGTGATCCCCTCCTCGAGAATCTGGCCGTCGGGCGCCTCCCGGTAGCGGAGGAGAAGATCGTGGTCGACCGGCTCGTAGGTCTGCCCGCCGGGGGCGTAGATGCCGATGTCCTTGAAGAGCGACTCCATCCCGAACGTGCGCGCCTCGTCGGGGATGATCGGGACGACGCGCCCCCCGATCCTCTCGTCGCGAACGAGCTTGCGGAGGAGGCGGACGAAGGCCATCGTCGTGGACACCTCCTGCCCCTCCGCGGTCCCCTTCTTGAACTCGTCGTAGAGATCGTTCCCGGGGAGCGCCGGCTTCGGCGCCTTCGTCCGGCGGAACGGGACGGATCCGTGGAGAGCCTTCCGGCGCTCGCAGAGATACCGAACCTCCGGGCTCTCCTTCCCCGGATGGAAGTACGGCGGGGTCTCGTCGAGATCCTCGTCGGGGATCGGCAGCTCGAGCTTGTCGCGGAAGGCGCGAAGCTGGTCCGTGTTCAGCTTCTTCAACTGGTGGGTGACGTTCTTCCCCTCGAAGCCGGAGCCGAGCGCCCATCCCTTCACGGTCTTCACGAGGATCGCGGTCGGCTCCCCCTCGTGCTCGACGGCCGCCCGGTACGCCGCGTAGACCTTCCGGTAGTCATGCCCTCCCCGGCGGAGATGCCAGATGTCGTCGTCGCTCAAGGACGCGACGAGCTCCCGCAGCCTCTCGTCGGCTCCGAAGAAGTGCTCGCGGGTGAACGCGGGCCCCTCGACGCTGTAGCGCTGGAACCACCCGTCGACCACCGTGTTCAGGCGCTCGACGAGGACGCCGTGCGCGTCGTTGCGCAGTAGCTCGTCCCACTCGCGCCCCAGCACGACCTTGATCACGTTCCAGCCGGATCCCCGGAGGATCGCCTCGAGCTCCTGGATGATCTTTCCGTTCCCGCGCACCGGACCGTCCAGCCGCTGGAGGTTGCAGTTCACCACAAAGGTCAGGTTGTCGAGCTTCTCGTTCACGGCGATGCGGAGCGGCGCGGTCGACTCCGGCTCGTCCATCTCCCCGTCGCCGGTGAAGCACCAGACGCGGCTCCCCGAGGTGTCCGCGAGGGAGCGCGCGTGGAGGTAGCGGTTGAAGCGCGCCTGGTAGACCGCGTTCAGCGGACCGAGCCCCATGCTCACAGTCGGAAACTCCCAGAAGTCCGGGAGGCGGCGCGGGTGGCAGTAGGAGGGGAGCCCCTTTCCGCCGGTCTCGCGGCGGAAGTGCTCGAGCTGCTCCTTGCTGATCC
>JBDRFQ010000340.1:0-8261 GCA_043818685.1 Candidatus Eiseniibacteriota bacterium | reverse complement strand
AGCCAGGGGATTCCGACGCGATCCCCCTCGCGATACTCGGTGACCCGCTCCCCCCGGCCAGCGACGACGCCGACGATCTCATGACCCAGAACGAGGGGGAGCTTCGGCCCGGCCAGCTCTCCGTCGAAGACGTGGAGATCGGTGCGGCAAACGCCGCACGCGGCGACACGAACGAGGACCTGTTCCGGCCCCGGAACGGGAACCGCAAGATCGACGAGCCGAAGCGGTTCACGCGGCCGTTCGAGCACCATCGCCTTCATGGTTCAAGATCACTCCCGCCGACGCCCGATGATCCGCGCGTCCGCTTTCGTATTCTACACGATGCCGGCGCCGCCCCCAGCCACTTCACGGGACAACGATTCCGTACCGTGGAGCCAGATGCCCCATTCCAGGCAGGAACCGGCTGAATCCGCTGCCTCCACAGAGGGGACTGGGGAATCTGGTTCCGAGGCGTGCGACAGGACCCGCCGTTCGACGCCCCTGCCACGGCGGGCGGCGGCGGCACGACGTGTCCGCGCAGCCCCGGCCGGAAAATCGGGCGGGCTACTCGACCTTCAGCTCGGACCCGAGGAGGCTGTGCGGGATGAGGAAGATCACGAGCGTGACGAAAGCCGCCGCGATCACGTAGCCCCGCGGCCACTTCCTCTTTCGAAACGAGGCGAGGGCAAGGATCCATGCGACGAAAGCGATCAGAGTCTTGTTGTCGGTCAGGTCGTATCCGAACGGAAACCCGGTCCAGAACTCCCCGAACGCGTACTTCTGAACAATCGGCCCGAAGAGAAGACCCCCGAGGAAGAGGAGAACGACCGTACCGCGCACGAGCCCGAGGATCCGAACCTCCTTCCGAACCGCCGCGATCCCGGCGACGTTGGAGATCAGCATCCCCGCGAACATGAAGAGGACGTGCGGGACGAGGGCCCAGGCCGGAACCGCCCCCTTGAAGCGCGTCACGACATGCCCCCTCTCCGGAACACGAACCGTGCGGCCCCCGCCGGTCAGCTCGAGGTGGTACTCGATCTTTCCCGCGGGAGGCTGGTGCGGGAGCGTCCCCTCGAGCCTGTCCCCGTCTCGCGAGAGCTCGATCGACCGGAACTCCCCGCTCGAGGGAAACCGCCTCCACACGATCCGGCCGCTCACCTCCGGTCCCACGTCTTCGATCACGACCGGCTGATCCCCTGCGCCGCCGTGCGAGCGGTGGAGAACAACGTGAACGATTCCGCGCCCGACGGCCGCGTCCGCCTCCACCGGGTAGGTCGGCCCCGTCTTTCGCTGGTAGTAGGCGGCTCCGAAAGTGATGAGGAACGCGAGCAACCAGTGAAGCATGCGGCCAAACCTCCCGTCGCGATCAGCTCGATTCGAGGGGGCTCACGAGAACCTCACGAAAGATAAGCGAACCGCCCGCCCGGAACAAGCAGATCCCCCGCTACTTCGGGGCGGAGGTGTCCGGGGGCGTGTCCTTCTTCTTGACGCGGCCGAGAAGGCCGTCGAGCGGGTTCTTCCCGCCGCCGAGAAGATCGTCCACCACCCCCTTGACCTTCTCGTCCTTCTCCAGCTTCTCGAGAAGGTCGCCCAGGTTTCGGACGCCGGCGCGCGATGCGGTCTTCGCCGCGTCGTACGTGAGAACCGGGTTCTTGGCGGTCCCCGTCACCCGGAAGTCGAGGGGAATCCGTCCGGACCCGTCGGCGAAGAGGTTCGCGAGCGTCGTCCTCTCGCGGAACCTCCTCGATGCCTGCTCGGAAAGATGAACCGAGATGCCGTAGTCGAGCGTTCCGTCGAAGCCCACCGACCCCGTGACGTTCCAGTCGGCGTCGGACGAGGCGATGACGAGGTCGTCGACGCGGAGCCTCCCCCCCGCCACCGAGAACGAGGACCACATCTCGCGAAACCGGACGTCCTTCATCTCGTTGAGTCCGAGAAAGCTCGAGAGACGGGTCAGGACTTGGAGGTTCCGAACCGAGCCGTCCTTCACCTTCATGTTCCCGGAAGCCGTGAGGCTCTGGAGAAGCTCCTCCTCCGTGAGACCGCTCCCCTCCCACTCCGATTCCATCCGGAGGCTGCCGAAGAGGATGTCGCGCGCCGGGGTGAGGTTCGAGAGAAAGTCGTTCGCCTCGAGATCGTCCGCCCGGGCGCGAAAGCGATAGGCCGCCTCGCCCGGCCCCCGGATGTCGATGTGCGCGTCCCCCGAAACCGAACCGCGATAGACGTTCCCGACAAGATCGGTCAGCTCGATCTCGCCCGGGGGGGTCACCGCGATCTTCCCCTTCAGCGAGGTGAGGAGAATCCGGTAGGCGAGCGCGCTTTCCGCCGCGAGCGTGCCGGTGAGAACCCCGTCCCGGACTCGGAGATCGGACCCGGCTTTCCGGACCCGCACCCCGCCGAAAACGCCCTCCGCCAGGTCGAGGCGGATCGTGCCGGCTCCCTTCTCGATGTCGATACGCGCGTCCACGCCGCTGAGGACGTTGACGCCGGTGAGGAGCGTGTCGACGCGGATACGCCCCTTCGCGTCGATCGGCGGGAGGGGCGGGAGCACGATCGGTACCTCGCTCGGCTTCGAGGCCTTTTCCCCCCCCTCCGGCGGCGGGAGGAACGCGTTCAGGTCGATCTTCCGCGTCCGGAGATCGAACGAGACCGCCGGCTCGCCGAGAGGGTTCCGGACGGACCCTTCCAGGGTCGTGGGCGAACCGTTGAAGCGAAAACGAAACCCGCTCGCCTCCGCAGTCGTTCCGCTGAGCGCGAGCCGGCCGCTCCCCTCCTCGACCAGGATCGGCGGGTCCTCGGTCGCGACCGAGAGGTTCTCCACGTCGACGGCGCCGCCGAGCGAGAGATCGCCCGGCCTCTTCGCCGGGCCGTTCGCGCGGATGTCCAGCTTCAGCCTCCCGGCGGCGCGAAGCTTCTCCGGAAGAAGCCCGGCCTCGGCGAGCGCCTCGAGATCGAGCTCTCCCCGCACAGAGAGATCGAGAACCGGATCCGCGAATTGAGTGATGGTTCCGTTCACGGTGAAGGGCTTCCCCTCGACCGTCGCGGTGAGGTTCTCGATGACCGCCTTCTCCTCGCTCAACTCGATCCTCCCCGCGAGGCGTTCGATCTTCCCCTTGTAGCGCTTGTTCCGCACATCCAGCCCGCCGAGCGCGAGAACGAGCCGGTAGGACGGCGGCTCGTCGGGGGCGAAGCGAACCTCTCCCTCCACCGAGAGAGGCCCCGATCCCTCGAAATCCCCGGCGCGTTCCGCGGGAAGGAGCGAGAGGAGCTCCTCGAGCCGGATCTCCGGCGTGGCGATCGCGAAGGTCCCGCGCGGGGCATCGGGAAGTCCCGTCGCCTCCCCCTTGATGCCGAGGGAGAGCTGCCTCACGGAGACTTCGAGGCTCCTCACGCGCGCGCTCCCCGCCGCCGGGTCATAGTCGATCTCGTAGTCGGCGCCGACCGGGCCGAGACCGCCGGCATGCCCGATCGCGGCAAGCTGCGGCGCGTGCACCCGTCGCGCCCGCACGGTCCCTTCCGCGACCACCGCCCCCCCGCGGGCGCCGACGCGGAGGGCGGTCCGGGCGGAGACGCTGTCGAAGAGGAAGTCCGAACCGGTCACGCGGTTGATCACCAGAACCGTTCCCTCCTCGATCTCCGCGGAGGAGAGGAGGAGCGTGAACGAGGAGACGACATCCGTTCCCGGCTCGGGCGGAGGAGCGGCCTCGGCCGGCTGCTCGAGCGCCTCCGGTTTCTTCTCGATGACGAGGGCCGCGGCCATACCCCTCGCCTCCACGTGCGCGATCTCAATCCTGCGGGAGAGCAGGGGAAGCAGGCGCATCGAGACCTTCGCCTCTCGAAGATCGAGGAAAGGGGGCGCGTCCGGAGCCTGGTTCTGGATGCGAAGGCCCCGGACCTCGATGCCGAGCGGGAAGAGCGAGACCCGCGCATCGTCCAGCGAGACCTCGACCCCGAGCGCCTCGCCCGCTCTCTCGGTCACCATGCGGCGCACCTTCTCCGGCGGGAAGAAGGCGCGGACCGCGAGAACGCCGCCGACCACAAGGACGAGAACCACGACCGCGACAGTACCGATCGTCTTGCGCATAGTGACGCCTCCGCGAGGGAACCTCCCGCACGCCGCGGAAGGACGATTGCCGAAGGGAGAGGCCGGCAACTTCCCGGGTCCCCCTCCCTATTGGAACACCGCCGGCCCCGCCCGGCACCCGTTTTTTCGTGTTCCGGTTCGTTTGCCCGAACCGGGCGGATGGTGGATAATCCGGCCGGGCCGACCGAGCGACCCGAGAACGAGGAGGTGGAAGATGCCGACATTCGTCCTCATGACCCGTCTCGCCCCCGACGCGCTCAAGAACGCAGAGGGGCGGAGAACCCGCGGGAAGGCGTGGATGCAGAAGGTGAAGAGCGTGTGCCCCGAGGTGAAGTGGGTCGCCCACTACGCCCTCCTGGGGCCGTACGACTTCATGGACATCTACGAGGCGCCGGACGTGGAGACGGCGCACCGGATCTCGCTCATCTCGCGCGCGGAGGGGGCGCTCACCGCGGAGAGCTGGGAGGCGATGCCGTACGAGAGCTTTCTCAAGCTGATGGAGGACGTGGGCGCATAGCGCGCGGATCGGACGGGGCGTTCCCCGCGTGGATTACGTCGAAGCGCCGCCTCGATCCGCTTCAGCGCTTGGGCCGGTAGCGGTCCTTGTCGGCGAAGAAGTCGATCGCCCGGAACCGTTTCAGGAACTTCGCCGCGTGAACGACACCGGCCTCGACGTGATAGGCGTCGCCGGCCCGGTAGCGCTTCGTCTCGTTCCCCACGGTGAGTTCCATCTCCCCTTCGACGACGAAGCCCCACTGCTCGCCGTGGCTGTGCGGGGAGACCTCGCCGATCGGCTCGATCTCGAGAAAGACGATCTGGTGGTCCTCCCCCTGCGAGATCCAGCCGCGGACGCCGGGGAACGGGATGTCCGCCTCGGGGAGGCGCTTGATCATCGGCGGGAACGCGCTCTCGCTCATCTTCTCTCCTCTCGCTGCGGGTTCGCACCGAGAATACCACGAGCGAAGCGCGTGCGCGGCGGCGAACTGGGCGGGCCGCGATGCGCGGCCGCGGCAGGAAACGTCCGGATCATCCGGGCCAGGAGGTGGAGAACTTGAAATCGACGACCGAACGACTGACGTTCACCGTTCCCGAGCGGATGGCGTTCGTCAACATCACGCCGCAGATCGAGGCGATCATCGCGAAGAGCGGCGTTCAGGAAGGGCTCTGTCTCGTGAATGCGATGCACATCACCGCATCGGTCTTCATCAACGACGACGAGCCGGGCCTGCACGAGGACTACCGCAAGTGGCTCGAGCACCTCGCCCCGTTCGATCCGTCGCCGGAGCGGTACAAGCACAACCGGACCGGCGAGGAGAACGGCGACGCCCACCACAAGCGCCAGATCATGGGGCGCGAGGTCGTCGTCGCGGTCACGAAGGGGCGCCTCGACTTCGGGCCGTGGGAGCAGATCTTCTACGGCGAGTTCGACGGCCGCCGCCCGAAGCGCGTCCTCGTGAAGGTGATCGGGGAGTAGATCTCGGGCGCGGGAAATCGGGGACACGTACCTCTATCGATGGGAAAGGGCTCGGTCATCGTCCTCCAGGCGGGGGGCACGAAATAGGTACGAGTCCCCGACTTCCCCCCGGCGCGGATTGACGAAACGCCCGCGCGCGTGGTACTCTTTGCTTGATTCGCCGAAACACGTACGAACGATCGTCTGCAGGAACAGCTCGCGATGGACGCGGAGTGCCCCTCGGCGCTCCCTCAGAATAGGGCATCAGGCGCCCGGTGCGCCACGCCCCGGCTCGTCTTCAGGGAGGTGTTCCGCCATGAACGCACGACTTTCCGTTTCGATCGCCGCGCTCCTCGTCGGCGCGCTCTCCGCCCCGTGTTTCGGCGTCGATCTCACGACGTTTCCCCTTCAGGACGTGAACGGCGTCTTTGCCTCGGCGGTGCCGCTCGAAGACGCGGACGCCGCGACCCCCGGCACGGGGGCCGAGGCGTTCCCCGGCGGGCGGCGCGAGGCGACGATCCTCTGGCACCGGCACTGGGTCGACCCGATCTACACGTCGATGGGGATCAACGAGCCCTCGGCGATGGTCGTGGCCGGCACGTACCTGAACGCGCCCATGCACGTCGAGGCGACCTCTCTCCTCGGCGACGGGACCGAGGAGTGGACCTACGGAGGAACCCAGTTCTACGTCGACGCGTCGGCGAACGGCGAGGTGATCGCCGCGGTCGACTTCCACCCCTCCGACTCGACCGCAACGATCATGGAGTGGAGGCCGGGCTCCTCCACGCCCCTCTGGTCGTACGTGGTCCGCTCCTGCCGCCCGCTGACGTACGCGGGCTGGGCGAGCCGGAAGCCGATTCGCGTCTCCGAGGACGGCTCGACGATCGCGGCGGCGATAACCATATACACACCCAGCGGGCTGCGCGGGTACCTCATCGTGTTCGAGCCAGGGATCGGACCCGTGTCCGACTACGCGCTCCCCTCTCCTGCGGGGAGCGCCGCGGCGATCGAGGTCTCGGCGAACGGCGACTATGTGGCGGTGGTCGCCTGGCCGATGATCTTCGTCTACGACCGCTACGCGGAAACGCTTCGCTGGAGCGGGTCGGTCGGCGCGGGGAACGACGCCCTCGCGATATCAGGCGACGGCAGGTACCTCACGTGGGGCTGGTCGACGTTCTACCTCCGCGAGTGGAACGGGTCGTCGTACGCCCCCCTCTGGACCCACACGCCGGGTGCGGGGCTCTACGTCGGCCAGTGCGCGCTCGCTGCGGACAACAGCGCGCTCGCCGTCTCGTGGGACAACGGCAACTCGTTCCCGAACACGATCACGCTTGACCTCTACGACCTTCCGTCTCTCGACCTCGCCTGGAGGTACGAGTACGGGGGCGGCCTCCGGGCGGCGGAGACGGGGGCTTCCTCGGCGGACGTAGGGGAACGCCAGCACGTCGACATCCAGTCGCAGATGCGCTTCGCGCCGGACGGGGAGCGGCTCACCGCCGCGTCGTGGGGCGGTTCGTTCCCGGAGATCCACGTCTTCGACCGCTCGGAACCCGGGCCCCTCTTCACGCTCGACACGCCCGGCTCGATGTTCGACATCGCGATCGTGACGAACGACAGCGGGGACACATGGGTCTCGGCGTGCGGGAAGGGGGTCCACGCGGGGCAGAGCGGAAGGGGGGGCGACCTCTACGCGATCGAGATCCCGGGGATCTCGACCGGATTGCACGCCGGCGGCCCCGCCCGGTCGGCCTTCGGGCTCCTCGCCAACTCCCCGAACCCGTTCAACCCGGAGACGAGGATCGCCTACTCGCTCGACAGAGCGGGAGCGGTGCACGTCGGTGTCTGCGACACCTGTGGGCGTCTGGTGAAGGATCTCCTTGACGGGTTCGAGGGGGCGGGGGAGCGCTCCCTCGTCTGGAACGCCACGAACGAGAGCGGCAACCCTGTCCCGTCCGGCGTCTACCTCGTCCGGCTCCGATCCGGAGAGAAGCTCGACACCCGAAAGGTCCTGCTCCTTCGCTGATATGGCACGACCGTTGTCAAGCTCGGCCACCTCTCTTTGGGGGGAGGTGGCCGGTTCTTTTTTGGGGGAGGGGAGGGTGGGGATGATCGGGCGCTTCGACGACGAGTCACGCTGATATTCGCGGGTTGCGCCGGCGTCCCGGGCCTTTCCGCATGACTGGACTTTGTCGGGAGAGAGTGCTCTCTAAGAGCGCGAGTTGGGGAAGGGACCTTCCCGGATCGCATACCGAACCCGCACGTTCTCCGGATCGTGCCGATCATCCGCCGCATCTCCGTTGCTTAGTCTCCTTCCGCGCGAGAGAGGGTCTGGGCCTGGATTCCTTCGAGATGGAGGGCGACCCAGAGGAACCCGGCGAGTTCCCGTGCGACGGCGACGACCGCTTTCTGGGTTGGTTTTCCCTGGTAGGTGAGGCGGATGAAGCGGCGGTGGAGGCGATCGTGGGCGCGATCGGCGAGGGCGATCACGCGCGCGGGTTGCCCTTCGCGCCGGCGGCGAAGCGGGAGGCTGATCGCGGGTCGATGGCGGTGATGCCAGGCGGCCTCGACGAGGAGGCGTCTCGCGTGGGAGTTGCCGGCCCGGGTGATCGCGCCGCGCTGCTTCCCCTCTCCGCTCGAGTGTTCGCGGGGGACGAGGCCGAGGAAGGCCATGAGGGAGTGGGGAGTCGGGAAGCGGCGGAAGTCGTGGAGCTCGGCGACGAGGCTGACGGCGGTAACCGTGTCGAT
>JBDRFQ010000339.1:0-4266 GCA_043818685.1 Candidatus Eiseniibacteriota bacterium | reverse complement strand
TTCACTGCGCGGAGCTTCCCGAGACGCTTCTCGAGAGCGAGCTCTTCGGGCACGCGCGCGGCTCGTTTACCGGTGCGGTCGACGACCGCGAGGGGCTCTTCGGGGTGGCGCGCGGCGGCACTCTTTTCCTCGACGAGGTGGGGGACCTCTCCCCCGCCGTTCAGATCCGGCTCCTCCGCGTGATCGAGGAAGGACGCATGAAGCGCGTCGGCGAGGCGACCGACCGGGAGATCGACGTCCGCGTGATCGCGGCGACGCACCGGAACCTCGAGCGCGAGATCGCCCGCGGCCGCTTCCGCTCCGACCTCTTCTACCGCCTGCACGTGATCCGCGTGGCGGTGCCGCCCCTTCGGGAGCGCGCGGGGGACATCCCGCTCCTCATGAACCACTTCCTCGTCCGCTACGGTCGCGAGGAGGGGAAGGAGATCGCCGGGATCGATCCGGCCGCGATGCGGCTCCTCGCCCGACACCCCTGGCCCGGCAACGTGCGCGAGCTCCAGAACGAGATCCGCCGGATCATCGCGTTCCTCCCCTCGGGAGGACGGATCCGCGAGACGGACCTCTCCCCCGCGATCGCCTCCGGCGCGGCCCCCAAGCGGATCGCCGGGGGCGCCCCCCTCTCCGAGGAGATCGCCGACTTCGAGGAGTACCGGATCCGCGAGGCCTACGCCGAGGCCGAGGGGAACACCCGCGCCGCCGCCCGCCTCCTCGGCATCTCCCCCCAGCTCCTCCGCTACAAGATTAAGCGCTACGGCATCACTTACCCGACCCGCTAGCCGCCCCCCCGCGCGCCCACCGCCCCCTCCAGCCTCGACCCGCCCACATTCGACGCGCCCGCCGTTTCTTCTTATGTTATGGTGAAGTCCGGCCGGGCCGAACCTCCGATTGAAGGCCCGGACGCCGGCCGGCCCCGGAGTGCACGACAACCCGAACCCACTATCAGGTAACAAGTTATGCGAGACGACCACCAGGAACGATCGATCGACGCTGTTGCGAAGCGGGTCGTGACCCGCCGCGGCTTCATGAGGGGGGTGGCCGGCGGGATCGCCGCCGCTGGGCTAGGGCTTCCCCTCGCCTCCTGCACCTCCACGAAGTCCGCGACCGACAAAAAGGTGATCGTCCTCGGCCTCGACGGCCTCGACCCGACCCTCATGCAGGCGCTCATCGACACCGGGCGCGCCCCGAACTTCAAGAAGCTCCAACAGAGCGGGTACTACGGCAGGCTCGGGACGACGATGCCCGCCCTCTCTCCGGTCGCCTGGTCGAGCTTCATCACCGGGCTGAACCCGGGCGGGCACGGGATCGCCGACTTCATCGCGCGCGACCCGAAGACCTACATGCCGGTCTTCTCGATCTACGTCGCGGATGATCCCGGACGGATCCTCTCCCTCGGCGACATCCGCCTCCCCCTCTCCGGAGGCGACGTGAAGAACCTCCGCAAGGGGAAGCCGTTCTGGGCGTACCTCACCGAGCAGGGAATCCCCGCGGTCGTCGTCCGCATCCCGACCAACTTCCCCGTCGACGAGACGGCGACGCGCGCCGTGAGCGGCATGGGTACCCCGGACCTCGTCGACTCGTACGGGATGTTCAACTACTACACGACCGACACGTTCGAGGACTTCCCGAACGTCTCGGGCGGCAACGTCCACTACCTCGAGAAGAGGAGCCACAGCGTCCAGGCGTTCCTCCCCGGCCCCGTCAACGCGATGCGGGCGCCGAAGGACACGCGCCGCGACAAGTTCGCGAACCACGCGAAGGTCCCCTTCACCGTCCACGTCGATCCGGAGCGCGATCTCGCGCGCATCGACATCCAGGACCAGAGCATCCTTCTCAAGAAGGGGGAGTACAGCGACTGGGTGCAGGTCCAGTACGACATGCTCCCCGTCATCAGCAGCGTGAGCGGCATCGCCCGCTTTCTTCTTAAAGAAGCGCACCCGCACCTCAAGGTCTACGTCACCCCCATCAACATCGACCCATCGAACCAGGCGATGCCGGTGACGCACCCGAAGGGCTACGGCTCCGACCTCGCCCGCGAGACCGGGCTCTTCTGGACGAAGGGGCTCCCCGCGGACACGAAGGCGTTCGACTATCGAATCATCAACGACGAGCAGTACGTGGGCCAGGCGGAGCTCCTGCTCCGCGAGCAGCTCGCCCAGTTCGACTACGAGTGGCCCCGCTTCCGCTCCGGCTTCCTCTTCTACTACATCTCGAACACCGACCAGGACGCGCACATGCTCTGGCGGAACATGGACGAGACGCACCCGATGCACGAGGCGAGCGACAAGCGCTTTGCCGGCTACATTCCGTATCTCTACGAGACGATGGACAAGCTCGTCGGCAAGGTTCTCCCCGCGCTCGACGAGAACACGCTCCTTCTCATCTGCTCGGACCACGGATTCGCGCAGTTCGGCCGCCAGTTCCACCTGAACACGTGGCTCCGCGACAACGGCTACCTGAAGCTGAAGGCCGGCGCGGAGAAGGCGGATGAATCGACGATCCTCGACGTGGACTGGAAGGAGACACTCCTCTACGGCGTCGGCTTCAACGGGCTCTACGTGAACCGGAAGGGGCGCGAGGGGAACGGAATCGTGGACGACGCGAAGGCGGCGGAGATCGTCGCGCGCGTCTCGCGCGAGCTCGAGGCGATCACCGACCCGGAAACGGGAGTCCGGCCGGTCCACAAGGTGTACCGCCGCGAGGAGATGTACACCGGAGACGAGACCCCGATGATGCCCGAGATGCTCGTCGGGTACACGCCCGGCTACCGCTCGTCGTCCCCGTCGGTCCTCGGCGAGACCGGCAAGGTGACCCTCGACATCAACCCATGGGCGTGGAGCGGGGACCACTCGATGGCGCGCGACCTCATTCCGGGATCGCTCGTCTCGAACCGGCCGCTGCCGGGAGCCGACCCGAACATCCTCGATCTCCCGGTGACGATCCTCGACTTCTTCGGGATCCCGAAGCCGCCGCAGATGGTGGGGAAGAGCCTCCTCAGGAACGCATGAGTCTCCGGCCGCGGCCCGATCTTCCGCAGCGCGATTGCTTCGCACTTCTCAGAAACCGCGTGTCCGAGGCGCTTCGGTTATTGTACGTAGCCGAGCGACTTGAGCTGTTCGAGGGTCTCCTCGCCGACCGACGCCGCCTCCCCTCCCTCGAACGAGAACCCCTCCACCTTCTCCTCCCACGTCCGGATGTGCCGCAGCATCACCTCGGCGCGATCCGGCTCGGCCCCCGCGATGTCCTCGAGCTCGAGGGGATCGGTCCGGAGGTCGTAGAGGCGCGTGGCCTCGAGATCCTTGCGGACTATCATGTGATAGCCGCCGAGAGCGACCGCGCGCTGCTCTCCGAGAAGCGGCGATTCGCTGAAGGCGATGTAGGGGGGCTGCCCCTCGCCGCGCAAGAGAGGGACGAGGCTCTCTCCCTGCACGTGGGCCGGGAGCGGAACGCCCGCGAAATCGAGAAGCGTCGGCATGAGATCGACCATCTCGACGACCTGCTCCAGGCGCACCGCTGACGCGCCCGCCGGCAGGCGAACGAGGAGGGGGACGCGGATCACCGTCGTGACGAGCTTCTCGTGCAGAACCGAGCCGTGCTCCTGGAACTCCTCCCCGTGGTCGGAGAAGAGAACGACCGTCGCGCGCTTGTCGAGACCGGTCTCGCGGAGAGCGTCGAGGAACTCCCCGACCCAGGCGTCCACGTAGCGGATCTCTCCGTCGTAGAGCGCCTTCGCATACTCGACGTCCGCGGGCGGAAGAGGCCGCGGGGTCCCCTCGTGAAACGACGCGCGCACCTCCTCCATCGCCTCGGCGGTCGGCTCGAACCCCGGCGTCGGCGCGTCGAGCCCCTCGAGGAAGAGGCTCCGGTGCGGCTCCGGCGGTGCGTATGGCGTGTGAACATCATATGTATGAATGAGAAGAAGGAAGTTGCCCGAAGCGTTCTGCCGCATCCAGTCGATCGCTTTCGGCCCGATCGTCGCGAGGCCGCCCCCCTGGCTGTTGTCGTAGAGGGCGAAGCCCTGCTCGAGCCCGAAGCCGGGGCTCATGTACCCCCCGTCCACGAAGGCCGCGGTCGTGTACCCGCGCTCGGAGAGAACCTCGGCGAGGGTGACCGCCTCGCCCGAGAGTCGGCTTCCTTCCTCGATCATCCGGTGGCTGCTCGGGTAGAGGCCCGTGAAAATCGAGGCCTGGGACGGGGCGGTCGCCGGGGCCTGGCTGAACGCCCACTCGAAGAGAACGGACTCCGATGCCAGGCGGTCGATGTTCGGGG
>JBDRFQ010000338.1:0-5844 GCA_043818685.1 Candidatus Eiseniibacteriota bacterium | reverse complement strand
GGACCTACCGCGGCGTGGACCGGGCAACCGATGTCCTCACCTTCTCGCTGTACGGCGACGCGCTGAGCCGCGGCGTTCTCGGGGACGTCTACATCTCCCTCGAGACGGCGAAGAGGCGCGCGGACCGCCGGGGCATCCCTTTCGAGGAGGAGGTACTCCGGCTGCTCGTGCACGGGCTCCTCCACCTCGTCGGGCACACGCACGGCGGCGCGACGGACACCGCGCGCATGCGGGAGCTGGAACGCGGGTTCATGGAGGAGCATCTGGAGCGCGCGGCACGCGGGCCGAAGGGGAGAAGCCGGCCGGCCAAGAAGAAAGGAGCGCGAGGGAAACGACATGGAAAGAGGGCGTGACGGCCGGGCCTCGGCGGCGATCTTTCTCTGCTTCTTCCTGTCAGGCGTGGCGGGCCTCGTCTACGAGATCGTCTGGATCCGCCAGCTCTCGCTCGTCTTCGGGACGACCTCCTTCGCCGTCTCGACGGTTCTCGCCTCCTTCATGGGGGGGCTCGCGCTCGGAAGCTATCTCTTCGGCCGCGTCGCGGACCGCCGGAAAGACCCGCTCCGCCTCTACGCCCTGCTCGAGATCGCGATCGGAGTCTACTGCCTCTTCATCCCTCTCCTCCTGGTGGGGGTGACCCGGGTCTACGTTCTCACCGCCGGATCGTTCGGCGGCAGCTTCTACGCGATGAGCCTCGTTCGCTTCCTCCTCTGCGCGTCCGTTCTGATCCTCCCGACGACGTTCATGGGGGCGACGCTTCCCGTTCTCTCCCGCTACGTGATCCGCCGGATCGACCGCGTCGGCTCGGGGATCGGCGGTCTTTACGGAATCAACACGTTCGGGGCGGTCCTCGGGTGCTTCGCGGCCGGCTACCTCCTCATCGGGTGGATCGGCGTTTCGGCGACCACCCGGGTCGCCGTCGTCCTGAACGTCATCGCGGCCCTCATCGCCTTCGTTCTCTCGCGGAAGGAACGGTCCCCGGAGCCCGAGGGGGCCCCCGAGCCGCCGCTCCGAAACGGAACACGGGCTCCGCTCCCCGTCCTTCAAGGCGTGATCCTCGCCGGGATCGCCCTTTCCGGCTTCGCGTCTTTGACGTATGAAGTGGCGTGGACCCGGCTCCTCTCCCTCGTTCTCGGGAGCTCGGTGTACGCCTTTACGGCGATGCTCACGACGTTCCTGCTCGGCATCGCGATGGGGAGCGTGATCATCTCGCGCCTCGCGGACCGCATCCGCAACCCGTTCGCCGCTTTCATCGTCGCCCAGGTGTTCGTCGTCGTCACCGTGCTCTCGATCAGCCCCCTCTTCGACCGGCTTCCGGTTCTCTTCCTCATCCTCTTCGGGAAGACGGGGGACACCTTCTGGGTCTTCGAGGCGGCCCAGTTCCTCCTCTGCGTTCTCGTGATGTTCCTGCCGACCCTCTTCATCGGGACGACCCTTCCGCTCGCCGTCAAGGCGTTCACGGACCGCCTCGACGAGCTCGGCCGGAGCGTCGGAACGGTCTACGCCTCCAACACGATCGGCGCGATCCTCGGCTCCTTCCTCGCCGGGTTCGCGCTTCTCCCGCTCGTCGGAACCCAGAAGACGATCGCGGTCGCCTCGGGGCTGAACCTCCTCGTCGCGATCGGGCTCTTCCTCTTTCTGCCGAGGCCGCGGCGGTTGGTGCGCGCCGCGCTCTCCGCGGCGGCGGCGCTTCTCTTTCTGGCGGTCGTCCTGCGCGCGCATCCCTGGGACCGCTACATGCTGAACGCGGGCCTCTTCGACAGCCCGCGCTACGCCCTCCATCGGGTGAGCGAGCAGGGCTTCCGGGACTACGTGCGCTCCTACGACATCCGCTACTACGAGGAGGAGACGTACGCGAACGTCGCGGTGAGCTACGAAGCGGAAAACCTCTTCCTGCAGATCAACGGCCGGACGGAGGCGTCCACCACGTCGGACATGTCGAACCAGATTCTCGTGGCGCAGATCCCGATGCTCGTGCATCCCGATCCGAAGGAAGTGATCGTCGTCGGTCTGGGGAGCGGGATCACGCTCGGCTCCGTGCTCACCCATCCGGTCGAGCGGGCGGAGTGCGTGGAAATCTCCCCCGCGGTGGTGCGCGCCGCGGCGTTCTTCCGCGACTGGCACGCGGACGTCACCAAGAACCCCAAGGCGGAGATCATTCTCGACGACGCCCGCAACTACCTCCTGGCCGCGGAGAAGAAGTACGACGTCATCGTCTCCGAGCCGTCCAAGCCGTGGATCAGCGGGGTGTCGAACCTGTTCACGCGCGAGTTCTACGAGATCTGCAGGGAGAGGCTGAAGCCGGGCGGGATCCTCTGCCAGTGGTTCCACTACTACAGCATGAGCCCGGAGGACTTCGAAACCACCCTCCGGACCTTCCTCGGCGTCTATCCCTACGCGCAGCTCTGGAACGCGGACAACAACGTGTTCATGCTGGGGTCCGAGGAGCCGATGCGGATCGACGTGCAGGTCATGGAGGAGAGGATGGCGCTCCCCAAGGTCGCGGCGGACCTCGGGCGAATCGAGAAGAGAACCCCGTACGTTCTCCTCGGGCACTTCCTGTTCGGCGAGGAGGAGGCGCGCGAGTTCGTCGGCGAGGGGCCGATCAACACCGACGACCTCCCGATCATCGAGTTCAGCGCGCCGCGCCACCGCGACGACTACATGCACGAGGAGATCCTCGACGCGATGCTGAACGCGTTCCCGCGCTATCGAGACTATCCGCTCGCTGGGCACATCGCCGAGGCGGGTGAGACGATCGACTTCCGGCTCGGGGGATTCAGCCTCACCTCGCCGATTCGGTGGCAGGCCGGCGGGGCGGGCATGGTCCGGAGCGTGGTGGCGGCCGATCGCCTCGAGGACGTGGAGGGGGTTCTCGTCGCCTACCGGCTCGAGGCGGTGATGCTCGGGGCGGGGGGGGAGGAGCTCCGCATGGTGGCGTTCTCCCGCGGGGCCTTTCCCGAAGAGAAGCTGCGGGGCACCATGGAGCGTCTCTCGTCCGGTCTCCGATCGCTCGGCAGGGGCGAGGTCGGCGGGCAGACCGCCTACTGGGGAACGTACCGGGCCGAGCGCCCCGCGGCGGCGCTCTCTTGGTTCTTCCCCCCCAACCGCATGCAGTATCTCCTTCAGCTCACCGGTTCCGAGGGGGATTCTCCGGAGAAGCTGAGGGATCTTCTCATCGAGGGGGCGGCATGCGTCGAGCTCGGCGGGAAAGGGTAGAGGCGCCCTCGACGAGGAGGGCGGTTCAGCGGCGGGCCGGGTCCCTCGATTCCCCGGTGCGCCCGGAGGTTGCCTGAGTGCTCGCCTACGCGGCCGGTCTCGCTCTCGCCCTGCTTCTCCTCGTCGCGAGCGCGCTGCTCTCGGCGGCGGAAAGCGCGTTCTTCCATCTTCCCAAGCCGGCCCGCGAGATCATCGAGGAGAGGAGGGACCGGGGCGCGCTGGCGCTCAACGACCTTCTCCGCCGCCCGAGACGGCTCACGATGGCGCTCCGACTCTGGAACCTCTTCGTTCGGATGATCATCGTCTCGTGGATCACGTTCCTCACCCTTCGTTTCTCGAGTGAGTTCGCCGTTTCGGCGCCCCTCTTCGTCCTGCTCCACCTCGCCGTGCTTCTTCTCATCTTCGCGGGACCGACCGAGGTGATCCCCCGCGCGTACGGAATCTCGAACGCCGAGCAGGTCTCGCTTCGCGCGGCGGGACCCTTGCGGGCGATCGACCGTGTTCTCGCCCCCTGCATGGGGCTCCTCATCGGCGTTCTCCAGCGGATCGCCCGCTTTCTCAGCATCCGATGGGCGGTCCCCTATCTCACCGCCGAGGACGTGATCGCGGTGGTCGAGGCCGGCGAGGAGGAGGGGGAGATCGAGGAGGAGGAGAAGGAGATGATCCACTCGATCCTCGAGCTGGGCGACACCGCCGTGCGCGAGGTCATGGTCCCCCGTGTCGACATGGTGGCCGTGGAGAGGAAGAGCCCGATCCGGGAGGTTCTCTCGAAGATCACCGAGAAGGGACACTCGCGCGTCCCCGTCTACGAGGAGAGGGTCGATCGGATCGTCGGGGTCGTCTACGCAAAGGACCTCCTCAGGCCCCCGTTCCGCGACGCGCTCGACCTCCCCGTGGAGCGGGTCATGCGCGAACCGTTCTTCGTTCCCGAGGGGAAGCGCGTGGACGACCTCCTGCGCGCGTTTCAGAAAGAGAAGGTTCACCTCGCCGTCGTCGTGGACGAGTACGGGGGGACGGCCGGCCTCGTCACCATGGAGGACCTTCTCGAGGAGATCGTGGGGGAGATTCAGGACGAGTACGATCGCGAGGACGATCTCTTCGAGGCGACCGGGCCGGACTCGGCGCTCGTGAACGCCAAGATCGGCCTTGACGAGCTGAACGAGCGTTTTAGTATCGCCATTCCGTCAGACCGCCACGACACCCTCGGCGGATACCTGTACGATCTCGTCGACCGCGTTCCCGCGGAGGGAGAGTCGTTCGTGGATCCCGAGAGCCGTCTTCTTTTCAAGGTCGAGAAGGTGGACCGGCAACGGATCGCCCGCGTGCGAATCCGGAGGCTGACTCCCCGGATGCGCGGAGAGCCCGAGAGGGAGACGAGGGAGGAGCGGTAGAGAGAAGCGCGCCGCCTCAAGGCCGGTCCGATCCGCGAGGGGCCCGATACGCGCGGCTCCCTTGTCGTCCGCGGCCGCTTCGCCCAACCGCGTCTTCCGCGAGAGACCGATGAACAACCGGCTGACCGACCTGGTTCGGAAGATCGAGGGGCTTCTCGAGAAGGGAGACGAGGAAGGGATCCGCCTGATCCTCGGCGAGGAGCATCCGGGCGACGTCGCCGAGGTCCTCGGCTTCGTCGGCGACGAGGAAGAGAAGTGCCGGCTCTTCCGTCTCACCGATAAAGAGACGCGCCCCGAGATCCTCTCGCACGTCGACGACACCACCCTGACCGTTCTTCTCTCCCGCCTCTCGGACGAGGAGATCTCGCGCGCGGTCGACGAGCTCCCCTCCGACGACGCGGCCGACATCGTCGGGCAGCTCCCCGAGGAGGACGCGAACCGAGTCCTCGCCCTCCTGGAGGAGGAGGACCAGGAGAACCTCCAGAAGCTCCTCGAGTACCCCGAAGAGAGCGCCGGCGGGATCATGCAGAGCGAGCACGTCGCCGTCCCGGAGCACGTCTCCGTCGAGGAGGCGGTGGCGGCCCTCCGCGAGAGGGAGGAGGAGGTCGAGCGGGTCCACAACGTCTACGTGATCGACGGGCAAGGGCGCCTGACCGGAATCCTCCCCCTCTGGCGCGTCGCCATCGCGAAGCCGGGAACGCACCTGGACCGCCTGGTGGAGCGCGACGTGGTGAGCGTTCCCGCCCAGATGGACCAGGAGGAGGTCGCCTCCATCGTGATGCGCTACGATCTCATGGAGGTGCCGGTCGTGGACGTCGCGGGGCGCCTGGTCGGGCGGATCACGGTGGACGACGTTCTCGACGTCGTCGAGGAGGAGGCGACCGAGGACATCTCCCTCATGGCGGGCACCGGGGACGAGGAGATCCACGAGACATCCGCGTTTCGCATCTCGATGATTCGTCTTCCGTGGCTTCTGATCGGGCTGTGCGGCGGGGTCGGCTCCGCATACCTCATGAGCCGTTTCGAGGGGGAGCTGCTGAGAATCCTCGCCCTCGCCTTCTTCGTTCCGGTCATCATGGCCATGGGGGGGAACGTCGGGATGCAGTGCTCGTCGATCGTGGTGCGGTCGATCGCTCTCGGCGAGATGGAGGCGTACAGGATCGGGCGGCGCCTCGCCCGCGAGTTCTCGATCGCCCTCATGAACGGCGTCATCCTGGGGGGGCTCCTCTCGCTCGTC
>JBDRFQ010000337.1:0-2621 GCA_043818685.1 Candidatus Eiseniibacteriota bacterium | reverse complement strand
GACCGCGTAGGGATGCGACTCGGACCCCACGTAGATGCAGCCGATCTCCCGAGGATCCACGCCGGCCCGCGTCACCGCGCGCCGCGCCGCCTCCACCGACATCGTGACGACATCCTGGTCGTGCGAGGGGACCGACTTCTCCCGCAGCATCAGCCCCTTCTTGTAGCCCTCCGCGTCGGCCCCCCAGACCTTCGCGATCTCCTCCACCTTGATCCGGGTCCGTGGGATGTACGACCCGTATCCGATGATGCCTGTCATGAAGGAACCTCCAGCCGGCCCCACCACGGCACTCGCCCGCAGGCCCGGAACGCCCTGGAAAGAAGACGACTCTCAAGAAGCAGAAATCTCAGCTTAGCAAGGCCGATGCGGGGCGACAAGGAATAGCGCCCCACGCTAGGTTCCGACCCCCGTCTGCCGCCCGGTGGACGCCGGCGCGCGCCGTTCGAGGACCTGGGCGATCGCTTCGAGGAACGCTTTCACCGTGAACGGCTTCGCGAGCACCACGTCGACCCCACGGCCCTCCGCGTCCGCCCGCGAGATCTGCAGGCCCCACCCCGTCAGGAGGAGAATCCCCACGCCGGGCAGCAGGCCTCGCGCCACCCGCGCCACGTCCCAGCCGGAGACCTCAGGCATGCCGAGATCCGTCACCACCAGGTCGCACCGCTCCCCACGGCCCAGCCGATCGACCGCCTGCCTCCCCCCCGGGCATACGATGACCTGACTCCCCTGGGCTTCCAGGATCCTCGTCACGACCTCCACGATCCGCTCCTCGTCGTCCGCCACGAGAATGCGCAGCCCCGCGGGAAGCGATACCACCGGTTCCCTCGGGGCACGCCCCGCCGGCAAGGGGTCCGCCGCGGCAAAGACCATCTGCACGCGCGTCCCCTCCCCCGGGGTCGAGTCGATGTGAATCTCCCCACCGTGCCGCGACACGATCGCGGAGCACATGCTCAGGCCCAGCCCATGCCCTCTCAACCCCTTCGTGCTGAAGAACGGCTGCAACGCCCGGCGCAGTACCTCGGGCTTCATCCCCGCCCCGTCGTCCGAAACCTCCACGACGACCCGATCCCCAGCCCGGCGCACCCCCACCTCGATCGTGCCCTCCTGCCGGATCGCCTCGACGGCGTTCCCAATCAGATTGAAGCAGGCCTCCCGGAGCTCCGCCGCATTCCCTTCCACAGTCGGAACCTCCACCAAATTCTTCACCAGCCGGATCCTCTTCCCTGCCGCCTGCGCCCCGTCACGCCACCGCGGGCGAGTCAGGGAGACTGCGTCCTCGAGGACCTGCTGCAGATCCACCGGATAGAACTCCCGGTCCTGCCGGACCCGCGAAAACTCCTGCAACCGCCGCACCGCCTGCGCCCCGTCCTGGGCCGTCTGCACGATCGTGCGCAGGTCCTCCTGGCGCCCCGGGTCCCGCTCGTCCTGCGCCAGCGATTGGGCGAAGCCGAGGATGATGGAGAGCATGTTGTTGAAGTCGTGCGCCACCCCCGCCGCCATCTCGCCGAGGGCTCGGATCCTCTCCAGGTGCGCCAAGCGCACCTCCATGAGCCGCTGCTCCGTCACGTCGCGAACGATCCCCAGGACCCGGTCCCGAAGCGGCAGCCGCGTCAACGTCAAGGACACCTGCCGGTCCTCGCCGCCCCCCCGATCCAGTGTCGTCTCCCACGAGGCCGAACGCTTCCCCCCCAACCGGCCCTGAAGCTCCTCCGCCGGAAGGAACTCCGACAGCGAAACCCCGCGCAGGTCCCCCGAAGGCCGCCCGCAAACCTCCGCGAAGGCCCGGTTGTGGGTCTGCAACCGGTCGAGGTCCGGATCGCACGTGAAGAAGCCGTCCGCCGCCGCCTCGAAGACCTCCCGGTTGTCCTGTTCCGAGCGCCGCAGCTCGACCGTCTTCTCCTCCACGAGCTCCTCCAGGCTGCGGGCGTGCCGTTCGAGCCGCTCATGGGCCGCCTCGAGCAGAGAATGGATGCGCCCGATCTCCGCGGAAACCTCGGTCATCAAGCTCACGTCCTGAAAGACCGAGACGACCCCCTTCGGCCTCCCGCGATCGTCCCGGGCGAGCCAGTGCGTTACGTGGAACGTGCCGCCCCCCGGCGGAAACACCCGCGTCTCGCGGAACAGGATCTCACGGTCCAGGCGGGCCATCTCCCTCGCCGATTCGGCGAACCCCATCTTCCGGGCGCGACGAAACAGCTCTGCACAATCCTGCCCCGCGAGCCTCCCGGGCAGGCCCAGGATCCGGCGCGCCGCCTGCGACAGGTAGAGGATCCGGTCGCTCGCATCCGTCTGCAGAACCCCCGTCCGGATCCCCTCCAGGCTCTCCTCGGAAGAGAGGAAGGACGCCAGTCGCGGCTCGATGTACTCCCGCACGACCTGAAGCATCTGCACGACGGAGACGTTGTACGGCGTCGCCCCCACGCGACGCAGCCCCTCGTTCACGATCGCCTTGGCGAACAGGGGAACGCGCGTGGCGAGCTGCGAGACGACCGTCTGGTAGATCTCCCTCTCGGGCACGAGAGAACTCCTCGCGTAGTGTGGCCTTCAACGAACCTGAGCTACTACTCCCGAGAATCGTCGCGCGGCGCGAAGATTCTGTCTCGCTGGAGGGCCCACGAACG
>JBDRFQ010000336.1:0-11389 GCA_043818685.1 Candidatus Eiseniibacteriota bacterium | reverse complement strand
GAGCTCGTCATCGGGGGCTAGCCCGCTTGCGCCCGCCCCGGCGGGACGCGGATCGGGAGGGCCGATTCGGAATCAGGCCTCTTCCATCACCAGAGAAGAGAGAAGCGAGGCGATGCGATCCGCCTCGCTTTTTTCCACGTGCCGGCCCTCCACGAGGCGCCGGATCGAGCCGCTGAAGCCGTCCTCTTCGGCGGCGCGCTCGAGGGACGCGGAGAACCCCGCGAAGTCCTCACGCTCGAGGGCGGCGCGGGCGTCCGGCCGGACCGGCGCCGCCGAGGTCACCGGAACCAGACGCTCGGTCGCCCCGGCGAGAAGCCGCAGGGAGACGACCCCGGCGAGGTTCGCCGCGAGGCCCTGGAGCGAGCCCCCCTCGCGGAACCACGAAGCGGCGCGCCGGAGCGCGTCCCCTCCGTCCCGTCCCGGAAGGGTCGTGACGGAGAAGTGCCCCCTTCGCGAGAGATCGAGGAGGAGGCGGGCCTCCGCGCCGCCGAGCGGCTGGGGAAGGACGATGCGCGCCGCGGGGATCCCGGCGAGGAGACGATCGATCGAGCGCGTCTCTTCCGTGTCCGCCCTCTCGAGCGGATGGAAGAGCACGAGCCCCTTCTCCTCCCCGCCGGTCTTCTCGCCGAGGAAGGCGACGATCTCGTTCCGTTCGGCGAGCAGGTGGAGCACGCCGTCCAGAAGGAGACGGCGCGCCGGAGGCGCCTCGGCGATGAGGAGGAGGACGCCCGAGGCGGGGGCGAGCAGCGACTCGACCCGCGCCGGGGAGAGGTTCACTTCCGCGAGGGAGTTCGTCTTTCCTCGGCGCCCGAGCAGAATCCGGTCCTCCCCCGCGCCGCCGGAGGCGCGGTAGACCGCGTTCCCGCAGGGGATCGCGCCCCGGCCCTCCAGCGCGCGCCGGAACGCCGCCAGGTCGTCCGCGCGGAGCACGCCGGGGAGGGCCCGGAGAACCCGGTTCGCCCGGAGGAGAAGGGGGGGGCGGTCGACCGCGAGCAGGACGCCGTCCGCGCCCCCCTCCTCCGCCTGCCGGAGGATCTCCTCGAGGCCGGGAAGCTCCGTGTTCCGGCCGAGGTCCTCCTCGATGGTCGAGAAGAGGCGCTGCAGGGCCTCCCCCTTCTCCTGCTTCTCCCGCACATTCTTCTCGCGTGAACCTTCTTTCTCCCCGGCGGAGGGGAGCGCCTCGCCGATCTCGTCCATCTTCCGGGCCGCCTCGAGGAGTAGGTTCTCGGTCCCCTCCTCGATGCGGCGCTTCTCGTGAACCTCCTCCTGCCGGAAGCGGAAGCCGCCCTCCCGGATCCGGAAGAGGGAGAGGGCGACGTCCCGTCCCTCGCGCCCCAGGCTCTCATCGAGCCCGTTGACGATCTCCCCGGAGCGGAAGAAGAGGCGCGAGACGCCGCCGCGGTGGAAGAGGGCGAGCGTCCCGGTCTTCCGGTTGAGGAGGAGGAACTGGCAGAGATCGATGAGGGCCACGACCTGGAGCGATCCGATCAGGTCGTTCGGCCCCGCCGCGGGTCGGGGGGAGTCGGGCCGGCCGTTCACGGGATCGCCCCCTTCGCGGACCCCGTCTCCTTGAGGTAGGGAAGAACCGCGTCCTTCTCGTTCGCGAAGAAGTAGCCGTCGTGCGGGCTCACCAGGCCCTCGCGGACGAGGCGGACGATCTCCTCGTCCAGGCGCTGCATCCCCTCCTTCTTCCCGATCTGCATGAGCGAGGGGATCTGGAAGGTCTTCCGGTCGCGGATCAGGGTCGCGATCGCCTTCGTCGCGACGAGGATCTCGACGACCGGGAGGCGCCCCTTGCCGTCCGCGCGGGGGATGAGCTTCTGAGCGACCACCCCCCGGAGCCCCTCGCTCAGCATGGCGCGCACCTGGTCCTGCTGGTCGGCGGGGAAGGCGTCGATGATCCGGTCCACGGTCTGCGGCGCGCTCGTCGTGTGCAGCGTGCCGAAGACGAGCTGCCCGGTCTCCGCGGCGGTGAGGGCGAGGTGGATCGTCTCGAGGTCGCGCATCTCGCCGACGAGGAGGATGTCTGGGTCCTCGCGGAGAGCGCCCCGGAGCGCCCGCGGGAAGGAGCACGCGTTCCGGCCGACCTCCCGCTGGTTCACGAGCGACATCTTGTTCGGGTGGATGTACTCGATCGGATCCTCGATCGTGAGGATGTGCTTGCGCCTGGTCGAGTTGATGTGGTCGACGAGTGCCGCCAGGGTCGTCGACTTCCCGCTCCCCGGGGGGCCGGTGACGACGACGAGCCCCTTCACCTGGTCGCAGAACTCCTTGATGTGAGGGGGGAGGCCGAGCTCCTCGACGGAGAGGATTCGGTTCGGCAGGAGACGAAAGGCGCCCGCGATCCCCCGGTGCTGCCGGTAGACGTTGCAGCGGAGGCGCACGACCCCGGGGACCTCGTACGCGAAGTCGACGTCCCCGAACTCGCCGAGCGTCTTTTTCTGTGGGTCGGTGAGGATCTCCTCGAGGAGGGCGTTCGCCAGATCGGGGGTGAGCTCGGCGTAGTCGATCGGACGGAGGTCCCCCTGGACGCGGAGCATCGGGCGGGCCCCGGTCACCATGTGGAGGTCCGAGGCGCCGTTCTCCATGACCATGCGGAAGATGGCGTCGATGCGGGCCATGCGGCGGTCCCCCTTCCCTCTTCTTATCGGCCGGTACCCCGGGGTGATGAGGCGGACGGGCGTTCCCGGCAAACGCCCAATCCGGCCCGCTCTTGCGTTCAGATGAGCAGATTTCAGTGGACAGGGGACCTCGTGCTTCCGATATTCTGGCCGAGTGCGTCGGAATTCCGGGTCATTGCGCTCGGGCCGAAAGTCCGTTCCTTGGGGGTCCGCGCCGGGGGCAGCGGCCGCCGCCGCGGAGAAAGGGAGACCATGACGAAGCAGGCGCTCCTCCGTACGGCGAAGAAGGAGAACATCCGGTTCCTCCGGCTCATGTTCACCGACATCCACGGGGTGAACAAGAACGTCGAGGTTCCGGAGAGCCAGTTCGAGAAGGCGTTCGACGGGATGATCCTCTTCGACGGCTCCTCGATCGAGGGGTTCTCGCGGATCGAGGAATCGGACATGATCCTCAAGCCGGACCTCGGCACGTTCCGGATCTTCCCCTGGCGCGAGGAGTCGGAGTGGAGGACCGCCCGGCTGATCTGCGACGTCGCGTACCCGGACGGCCGGCCGTTCCCCGGCTGTCCGCGAAGCGCCCTGAAGCGCGTCGTCACCGAGGCGTCGGCGCTCGGCTACACGATGATGGTCGGGCCGGAGGCGGAGTTCTTTCTCCTGGAGCGGAACGACCGGGGGAAGGTCAACCACGCCACCCACGACGCGGCGGGCTACTTCGATCTCGTTCCGGTCGATCGGGGGGAAGAGGTGCGGCGCGACATCGTCCAGTACCTCGAGAAGATGGGTTTCGAGGTGGAGGCGGCCCATCACGAGGTGGCGCCCGGCCAGCACGAGATCGATTTCCGCTACGCGGACGCGGTGACGACCGCGGACAACATCGCGACCTTCCGGTTCGTGGTCCGAAAGGCGGCGAACGCGCACAACATGCACGCGACCTTCATGCCGAAGCCGTTCTACGGGGTGAACGGATCGGGGATGCACGTGCACCAGTCGCTCTTCAAGGGGAAGACGAACACGTTCTACGGGAGGGGGAAGCCGTATCAGCTCTCCGAGGTCGGCCTCCACTACATCGGCGGGATTCTCCGCCACGCGCGCGCCTTCGTGGCGATCACCAATCCGCTCATCAACTCCTACAAGAGGCTCGTGCCGGGCTACGAGGCCCCGACGAACGTGACCTGGTCGGAGAAGAACCGCTCTCCCCTCGTCCGCGTGCCGGACCGCCGGGGGATCGGGACGCGGGTCGAGCTCCGCTGCCCGGATCCGAGCGCGAACCCGTATCTCGCGCTCGCCGTGGTGCTCAAGTCGGGGCTCGACGGGATCGCGAACAAGATCGACCCGGGGCCGCCTGTGAACAAGAACATCTACCGGATGAGCCGGAGGGAGAGGAAGCGGCTGAAGATCACCGAGCTTCCCCCGGACCTCTCCGCGGCGCTCGATGCGATGGAGAAGGACCCGGTGGTTCTGGAGGCGCTCGGGCCGCACATCGCGCGCCACTACA
This sequence comes from Candidatus Eiseniibacteriota bacterium, assembly GCA_043818685.1. GTDB lineage: Bacteria > Orphanbacterota > Orphanbacteria > Orphanbacterales > Orphanbacteraceae > VGIW01. Next base: position 7,273 of record JBDRFQ010000336.1, on the reverse strand, counting down.
TCGAGGCGAAGCGGGACGTGTGGCGCGAGTACTCGGCCCAGGTTCACGCGTGGGAGGTCGAGCGCTACCTGAGCGTCTACTGATCCACCCGCTCCACCGGGTGGCCGAGAGCAGGCCGGCCGGCCGGGGGCGCGACGCGCCTCGGCGATCCGCCCCTCCGCTCATCTTCGCTCGAAGGGGGGCGCGCGGCGAGGGAAGCCCCGTTGCCCCTCCCGGAGCGCCCGTGTATACTCTCGTTGTTTCCCGAATCGCGACAAGAACGCGCGGGATCGCCCGGTTTCAGGGGGGGCGGGAGGCGTCATGAAGAGATCGAGCTGCGCATCGTGCGGATTCTCCCTTCAGGGGGGCGAGGGCTTCTGCCCTCGGTGCGGGCAGTCTCTCACCGGCGAGAAGACGGGCCGCCGCGGGGACCCGGAAGCCCCCCGCTGGCTGGAGATCGAGTTCCAGAAGAGCCACTCGCCGAGCTTCGCCGCGGCGCTCGAGCTCTGCCGCGCGAACCCGAGCTACCGGACCGAAGAGCAGGGCGGGCTCACGGTCCACCGCGCCGGCTTCCGAGCGACCGACTCGAGCTCCTTCCTCAAGCTAGCCAACCTCGTGCGGGGATGGAAGTCGTTCCGGCTCTCCGTCAACGGGAGGGAGGAGACCTGGCGCTCGTTCTTCTACGGCGGCTACTACTGCTACGAGGACCGACAGTCGAGCCCGAACCCGAACCAGTATTGTTTCGGTGAGAGCTGTGAATGGTTCAACTGGTGGGGGTGCCACCGGCTCGGCTTCGGCTTCTACAACGAGGACGACTGGATGCGCTGCGGCCACATGACCGAGGACGAGGTGTTCGTTCTCGACAAGGACCGGCTGAGGCGGCTCCTCCTCTCGCGTCTGCGGAGCCACGCGTTCTGCCCCGTGATCAACCGAAAGGCGATCCTCGAGAGGATCGACCTTCTCCCCGATCGGATCGATCCGCGCGCCAACCCGGACTGGGAGTACTACTACCTCGACTGGCGCGAAGACCCCAACGCTCCGCCGGCGTCGGCCGTGCCGATCTGCGCGCCGCACTCGTCTCTCGTGGCGCGCCTGGTGCCGCCCGACGTGGAGATCCCGCACCCGCCGGATCGGGGCGCGTGGACCCCCGGCGGGGAAACGCCCGGCTTCGGCCCCGAGGACTTCTAGCCCGGATCACGCGCGCGCTCCGCGTCCTCCCGACGAAGACACGTGCATGGCTCAGGCTCACGGCACGCTAAAACCACCTCGATTCGGGACGGCTTGAGGGAAACCGCCTCGGACCGCCCACTTCTCTCACTCCGCGACCGCCTTCTCTTCAGACGCGGCCTCTGCCGGCCGACCAGGAGAAGAGGAGGTAACCCATGGCAAGAGAGAGGGTCTTCGCGTCGCTGGTTGCGTCGGTTCTTCTCGCGGGCTTCACCCCCGTCCCCGTTTCGGGAGAGAACGTGATCGTGGGGGCGCCCATTCTCACCGGAACCCTGATCGCGGAGGTTTCGGGCGTGCCCCTGGGCCACTGGAAGTACACGCTCGAGGTCTCCTGGACCACCGGCGCTCCCCAGGCGGTCTCCCACCTCGACCTCCTTCTCGGTCTCTCGGGATGCCGTTGCGTTTGCGACGGCTTCTCGTTCGGCGCGTCGGACACGGCCGGGACATCGGACGGGGAAGGGACGGGAAAGACAGCGTGCACCGTGCAGTGGGAGGCCGAGTTCAACTGCTCCGGCGACCCGAGCATCCCGGGCGACGAGGGCCCCCTCGTCAAGTTCGAGCCGCTCGGCGGAGGCTGCGAGCCGGGCACCGCCGGAAGCGGCCTCTTCGTCTTCTACTCGGACTGGAATCCAGTCGGAGTCCAGGAGCCCGGCACCCACCTCCTCATCAAGTACGAGCAGATGCATCTCTTCGGCGCGCTCTCCGGCGTGCTCCCCTCGTGCACGTGCGAGACCTCCACCGAGACGACCTCCTGGGGCGGCGTCAAGAGCCGGTTCCGGTAGCGGGGAAGAACCGGGGAGAGGGGAAAGGCGCGGGAAAAGCGGGGACAGGTGCCGGCTCTCGGAGATCGGCGCCCGTCCCCGTCTTCCTTCTTCCGGTTCTTTCGGCCTCTCCACCGAGCCCGCGCTCTCGTTTTCGCCGCGACATCCCTCGTTCCCGATCTCTCGGGAAGCGTGTATGGTGACGGCGTTCGATCGTGCCGGGCGGCCCGCAACGTCCCGGCCGGAGCGCCGTGTGCCTTCGCGGATGGGAAGCCGGGATCGGAGATTCCGCCGGCAAAGGAGCGTGACGATGAAGCGAGCCGCCCTTCTCTCGTTGCTCCCGCTTCTCGCGGGATGCGGATCCGGAATCGTTCCGGCCGACTTCGAGCCGCCGGCACGGCTCGAACACCCGGACTTCGTGATCCGCCCGATCCGCGCCGCCGACGCGGAGAAGGACTACGAGGCGGTCATGGAGAGCATCGACATCATCCGCGCGGCGCTCCTCGGCGACGGCTGGCCGGCCGAGACGTTCACGCTCGAACAGAACCGCGCGGACCTCGCCAAGAAGGAGCGCCTCTTCGCGAGGCGGAGGAGCTTCACCTACACGGTGGTCGCCCCCGACGAATCCCGTGTTCTCGGATCCGTCTACATCAACAAGGGGATGCGCGGCCCGGACGCGGCGGTCTTTCTCTGGGTGCGGCGGAGCGCCCATGAGGAGGGGCTGGATCCGGTCCTCGAGCGGGCGGTGCGGGGGTGGATCGACGCGGAGTGGCCCTTCGAGTGGGTCGTCTACCCGGGCAGGGGATCGGGGATACGCACCGAGTTTCACTGAGAAGCCGGGGAGATGCGCCGATTCCCGACTGTGGAGGACGGTGCCCGTCCGCGGCTCTCGCGGGGCGGCCGGGCGCCCTACTCCCGCCGGAGCGCCTCGATCGGGTCCATGCGGGCGGCGCGGTTCGCCGGGTAGATTCCGAAGATGAGACCGATCGCGCCGGAAAAGAGAAACGCGACGGCGATCCAGAAGGTGGAGACGCCGAGCGGGAAGCCGGTCGCCCGCGAGATCCCCGAGGCGAGAAGAAGCCCGCCTCCGACGCCGATCACGCCTCCGAGCGCGGTCAGCGTCGCCGACTCCACGAGGAACTGGAAGAGAACGTCCCGCCGGCGCGCGCCGACCGACATGCGGAGCCCCACCTCGCGCGTCCTCTCGGTCACCGAGATCAGCATGACGTTCATGACGCCGATCCCCCCGACGAGGAGCCCGATCGAGGAGATCGCGACGAGGACGAGGGCGATCACGCGGGTGATCTTCCCGATCATCTCGGAGAACGCCGCCGAGGTCGTGACGTCGAAGTCGTTCTCCTCTCCGGGGCGGAGGCCCCGATAGGCGCGCATCGCGTAGATCAGCTGCTCCCTCGCCTCCTCGAGGGAGCGCCCCTCGGCCGGCGAGACGACCAGATACGCCTCGTCGATCCTCCTGAGGAGGTCCCTCTCGTAGGTCGTGTACGGCATGACGGCGTATCCCTCGCCGAGCTGCCCCATGATGTGCCGCCTCTCCTCGAACGTCCCTACCACTTCATACACGAACGTCCCGAGCCTCACCTTCTTCCCGATCGGGTCCTCGTGCGGGAAGAGGTCCTTCGCCGGACCATAGGCGAGAACGATCACCGATCGCCGGCGCTCGAGCTCGGCCTCGGTGAAGAAGCGCCCGTGCTCGACCGGGAGGTCGTGAAGGCGGGGGAAGGCGGGGGTGCACCCGATGATCTTGAGCGGCTGCGTGTGCTCCGAGCCCCGCTCCATCACGCGGAGCCTCCCGTCCGGGTCGTAGCGGAAGTCGATCCGGGAGACCGCGTCGCAGAGGCGGCGCACCGCGTCCGCCGCGCCCGGGTCGAGCCTCTCGCGGCGCTGCACGTCCTCCTCGCGGGGGTTCTCCGTCATCAGGTCGAAGCGGCTCACCATGAGGAACGGACGGTCCGCCCCGGACATGTCGTGCTCGATCTGCTTCCCGAGCCCGACGAGGATCGTGACGACCGCGAGGATCGCCGAGATCCCGATCGCGACCCCGAGGATGAGGAGCCCGGAGCGGAGGCGGCGCGTCGCGATCGTCCGGAACGCCTGGCGCACGTTCTCGGCGAAAAGGACCCCGCGGGCGGGCCCTCGGCTTCTCGATTCACTCATGGCGGAGCGCCTCCACCGGATCGAGCCGGGCCGCGCGGTTCGCCGGGAACGTGCCGAAGAGAACCCCGATCACGAACGTGACGCCGAGCCCCGCCGCGATCGCCCACGCCCGGATCGCGTAGGGGACCGGCGTGAGCGCGGAGATCAGGGCCGCGATGGCGAAGCCGAAGAGGACCCCCGTCGCGCCGCCGACGAGCGAAAGGGTGACCGACTCGGCGAGGAACTGCGTGAGGATGTTCCGGTGCGTCGCGCCGAGCGCCTTCCGAATGCCGATCTCGCGGGTCCGCTCGGTGACCGCGACGAGCATCACGTTCATGAGAACGACCCCCCCCACGACGAGCGCGATCGACACGAGAGCGACGAGCGCCCGGAAGATCGCCTGCGAGATGCTCTCCCACAGATCGAGGATCCTCTCCGACGTGAGAACGGCGAAGTCGTCCCCCTCGCTCGGCCTCAGGCGGTGCCGGACGCGCATCGCGAACTCGATCTCCCCGATCAGGCGCTCGATCGATCCGGGATCGGGCGCGCGGAACTTGAAGTCGATCGATTGGTCGTCGCCGAACATCTTCCGGTAGGTCGTGATCGGGACGATCGCGAACCGGTTCCGGCTCTCTCCGAACTGCGAGGACCGGGGCGCGCCGACGCCGATCACGCGGAAGTGGCGGCCGGCGATCTTGAAGGTCCTTCCGAGCGGATCCTGGTTCGGCCAGAGGCTCTCGGCGATCTCGCTCCCGAGCACCGCGACCGGTCTTCCCCTCCGCACCTCGAGAGGGGAGAGGGTCCTCCCCGACGCGATCTGCATGTTTTCGATCGACAGGAACGACTCGGTTCTTCCCTGGAGGCTCGCGTTGCGGACGCCCCGCTCGCCGGCGCGCACGGGGACGGACCGGCCGACCGAGGCGTCCCGAGCGATCGAGGCCTCGACGCGGTCCCCGAGGAACTCGTAGTCCTCGAGGTCGAGCACCGGGTTCCGTCGGATCGCCTGAAGGAACGCGTCGAAATCGGTGAGGAGCTCGAAGAAATCGAACCGGGTCACGGTGACCACGTTCGATCCCTCGGCGGCGATCTCCTCGCGGGCGTAGGTGTCGATCCCCTCGATGAGGGAGACGACGGCGATGACCGCCATGGTCCCCACGATGTTGCCGAGCAGCGTCAGGAAGGTGCGAAGCTTGTTCTCTCGGAGCGCGGCGAGCGCGATCCGGATCCCCTCGAGGGTCACTTTTTCTTGTTCTCTTTGTCTTTCTTCTCGGCGATCCGCACCGGGTCCTCGTCCTCGAGATCGCGGATCGCCTCGAAGTCGCCGGAGACCACCGTGTCCCCCTCGGAAAGGCCGGAGAGGACCTCGAAGTAGCGTTCGCCCGCGATCCCGGTTTCGACCGGAACGAAGCGGGCGCTCTCTCCCCGCACGACGAACACCCCTTCCTTCTCTTCCTCCCGCCGGCGCACGGTCGGGTCGTCGTCGAGGATCTCCGGCGCTTCCTCTTCCTTGTCCTCTTCGTTCAGCCGGCGGATCGTGAGCGACTGCATCGGCACGGAGAGGACCTCTCTGCGCTCCGTGACGACGATGTCCGCGGTCGCGGAGAGACCGGGCTTCGCACCGGGGATCGGGTCTTTCAGGGTGACGACGACTTTGAAGTCGACCGACTCGCTCGTCTGGGCCGAGCGGATCGCGCTGTTGCCGATCTCGGTGACCGATCCCTCGAAGACCGTGTCGGGGTAGGAATCGATCGAGACGAGGGCGAGCATCCCGGAGCGGAGCTCGACCACGTCGGTCTCGTCCACCTCCACCTCCGCCTCGAGCTCCGAGAGGTCGGCGATGGTGAGCAGGACCGTCCCCGGGTTGTTCATCGTGCCGACGATCGCCGTCTCCCCCTCCTCGACGTTCAGCTTGACGACGACCCCGCTCATCGGCGCGCGGATCGTGGTGAGGCCGAGGTCGTGCTGGGCGTTCCGGAGGAATGCCTCCTGCTGCCGGAGAGCGCCGCGCGCCGCCTCGAGGCGCGCCTCGGCGACCTCGCGCTCCGTCTCGGTGCGGAGGAGATCCTGCGGAGAGGCGAGGTCGATCGCGTTGAGATCGCGGATGCGCGTCTCCTCGCGCTCCGCCTGCCTCAGGGTCGCCCGGGCGAGCTCGACGTCGGCGCGGGCCGAGGCGGCCGCCGCTCGGAAACGTTCGACAGACTGGCGGTGCGGGACCGGATCGATGCGGAGGAGGGTGTCCCCCTCGGCGACCTCGTCCCCTTCCTCCACCGCCACCTCGACCACCGTGCCGATCTGGCTCGCCGAGACCTCGACCATCCTCTTCGGGCTGATCGAGCCGGAGGCGGTGACCACGGACTTGATGTTTCGGGCGCGGACGGTCTCGGTTTCAACCGTCGTCTTCTTGCCCTGTTCGCGCCGCAGGTTGACGACGACGAAGATCGCGGCGACGAGGACGAGGCCCGCTCCGATGAGAACGCGCTTGGTTCTCGATGTCATGCCGATTACCCTCGGGAACGGGCGGCGCGCCCGATCCGCATTCTGCCATTCTAACCGGTGGATCTTCCGTGGCAAGAGCTATCGCAAGGCGACGTGCGGGGTCTCCTCCGGGCGGAACGCGCGGAAGATCGCGTAAAGGGGATCGAGCCGGTGGGGGGTAAGCCCGATCGAGCGGTGGACCTCGCCCGTCTCGAGCCCGATGGAGACGAAATACGAGCGCTGGGGGAAGGCGGTCTCGAAGAGCTTCACCTCCTCCACCCCGGAAAGGGGAACGGTGCACGTCCGTGCGAGGGGAGGCGGGTAGCGGAGGGTGACCGAGTCCTCGACGATCTGCATCGAGGAGAAGCGCGTGGCGGTGAGCCAGAGGAGCGTGCCGACCGACGCGGCGGTGAGGAAGAGGATGCGCGGCGCGTGGGGGACGGGAGGAGCGCCGAGACGCCTGCCGAGGCCCCAGGCGACGAGATGGGCGGTCGGGGGGAGGACGAGCGCGATGATCCAGAGCGCGGCGAGCTCCCTCGTGCCGAGAACCACGATCTCCAAGGCCGTCTCCTAGGCGACCGGATCGGAAACGGATGAGCGGCGGCTCAGGATCCGGCGCACCTTGGCCACCAGCTCCGGCAGGTCGAACGGCTTCGTGATGTAGTCGTCGCCGCCGA
>JBDRFQ010000335.1:0-2474 GCA_043818685.1 Candidatus Eiseniibacteriota bacterium | reverse complement strand
GGCACGGCACGTGGCACCCGGATCACAAGCTCCGCCTCTTCCGGAAGGACCTCGGACGATGGGTGGGCGGGAGCGTTCACGAGGGCGTCGAGGTCGAGGGTGAGACGGGGGTCCTTCGCAATCCCCTCCTCCACTACTCGTTCCGAACGCTCGCCGATCACTTCTCGACGATCGACCGCTTCACGCGCCTCGCGGCGGAGGATCTCGCCGGGCGGGGGGAAGGGGGATCCTTCGTCCATCTCCTCGTCCATCCGCCGGCGACGTTCATCAAGAGCTTCTTTTTTCGCCTCGGGTTCCTGGACGGATGGAGAGGGCTTCTCATCGCGGCGCTCTCGGCGCGCCATTCTTACCTCAAGTACGCGCGCGCGCGAGGCGCTCCGCGGGAGAGAGAAGCGCGGGGAGAAGCCGTGAGCGAGGAAGGGAAGCCGGCCGTCGCCGTCGCCTGCTCCTCTCCCTCGTGGGGGGGAATGGAGATGCAGGCGGTTCTCTCGGCGGCGGAGCTCGCCGGGCGCGGGTACCCCGTTCTCTTCCTCGCGCGCAGGGGAACACCCGCGGAGAAGGAGGCGCGGGAGCGAGGGCTCGCGGTCTTTCCGGTCCTCTCGATGAGGTACCTCGCCCCGCTCGCCGTCCGGCGCGCCGCCCGTCTCCTCCGCCGGCGAGCCGTCCGGCTCGTCCACGCGGAGTACTCGAAGGACCTCTGGACGCTCGTCCCCGCGGCGCGTCTCGCGGGGGGGATCCCCGTGATCCTCACCAAGAGGCTCGCCTCGTCGGTCGACAAGAAGGACCCGGTCCATCGCTTCCTCTTCGCGCGCACCACGCGCGTCATCGCCATCTCCTCGGCGATCCGGGAGAACCTCCTCAAGCGAACGACGATCCCCCCCGATCGGATCGTGACGATTCCAAACGGCGTCGACCTCGGACGGTTTCCGGCCGGCGCCTCCGAACGCGCGGCGGTCCGCGCCGAGCTCGGCATCCCGGAGCGCGCCCCGCTCGCCGGCCTCGTGGGGAGGATCTCGCGCGGGAAGGGACATCTCGACTTCCTCGGGGCGGCGGCGGCAATCAAGGACCGCATCCCCGGGGTCCGCTTTCTCGTCGTCGGATCCGTGACGAAGGGAGAGGAGCGCTACGCGCGCGAGGTGGAGGCGATCGTCGGGGAGGCGGGCCTCGACGAGCGCGTTCTCTTCACCGGGTTCCGGGAGGACATCCCGCGGATCCTCTCGGCGCTCGACCTCCTCGTCGTCCCCTCGCGCTCCGAGGCGTTCGGGAACGTGGTCCTCGAGGGGATGGCCGCCTCGCTCCCCGTGCTCGCCTGCGGCGAGGCGGGGATCCGCGACATCGTCGTGGACGGCGAGACCGGGCTCCTCTTCCCCCCCGGCGACCGTGAGAAGCTCGCCGCGGCCCTCGTCCGGATTCTGGAGCACCCGGCGCTCGGGCGGGAGATGGGCGCCAGGGGGCGGACACGAGCGGAGGACCTCTTCGATAGGAAGAAGAGGACGGACCGGATCGAGGCGCTCTACCGAGAGGTGTTGGACGAGTCCCGCCGGGAGGCCGGCGGGTTCCCCTCGAAGACCGAACAAGGAGAGCACGAGTGACGACGGAGGACGGGAGCCCGCCCCCGGGGCGGGCGGACGGGAAGAACATCCCGGCGGGCGCGCGGCTCGAAGCCGGCCGCGCGTCCTCGAGGGTCTGGAAAAACCGCCACGGCCTCCTCCGCGTCCCGTGGAGAATCCTCCTCTTCCTTCTTCTCTGGATCGCCGTCAGCATCGCGGGCTCGCTCCTTATCGTTCCCCTCTTCGGGCTTCACCTCGACACTGCCGGTCCCCTCGGCCCGCGCGGCCTTCCCCTACGGACCCTTCTCTCCGGGTACGGGCTCGGGATCGCCGGGGTCTTTCTCCCCGGGGCCCTCCTCGTTCGGCGCTTCGACCGGCGCCCGGTCGCGGGCCTCGGGCTCGGTCTTCACCCGCGGTGGTTCCGGGAGCTCGCGCTCGGGCTTCTCCTCGGAGCCCTTCTCATCGCCGCGATCGCCGGCGCGATCGCCGCGGCGGGGGGGCTCTCCCTCACCCGCTCGGAGCTCCCCCCCTCCTCGGTGTTCCGATTCGCCCTCCTCTACTTCCTCCTCTTCGTCGAGGTCGCCTTGTTCGAGGAGATCCTCTTCCGCGGATACATCCTCCAGGTCCTTGCCGAGGGGATCGGCAAGGTCCGTGCCTCGGTTCTCCTCTCGGCGATCTTCGGCCTCGTTCACGCATTCAACGAGGGAGGGACCGCCCCGGGCGCGCTCTCGACCGGCCTCGCGGGCCTCCTCCTCTCGCTGGCCTACTTCCGCACGCGAAGCCTCCTGCTTCCGATCGGAATACACACGGCATGGAACTTCGTGCTCGGCTGGGTGCTGGCGGCGCCGGTGAGCGGCGAGGTTCTCTCGAACACTCCATTTATTTACGAAAGTTTAGGGCCCATATGGTTGACCGGCGGTTTGT
>JBDRFQ010000334.1:0-2671 GCA_043818685.1 Candidatus Eiseniibacteriota bacterium | reverse complement strand
GTGCTCGGCCGCCGCCCCGCTCGGGGGGACGACCGCCTCGATCAGGGTGGCCCCTTTCCTCGCGTACGCTTCCGCGAGCGCCTCCCGGAGCGAGCCTTCCGAATCGACGCGCCGGTAGTCGACATTGAACAGGAGAGCGGCGTGGGCGAAATCGAGCCCGTGCGGGGTCGTCCAGAGCGAGAGGATCTCGGGCCCGACATCCGGGCAGCCCGCGATGGGGAGCTGCTCGAAGATGCGGCCGCCGTCGTTCTGTGCGACCACGACGACGAAGGGGACATCCAGATCGCGCGTGGTGGCGAGCCCGTAGAGATCGTGCAAGAAAGCGAGGTCGCCGAGGTAGAGCGTGACCGGACCGCCGAACACGCTCGCGGCGCCGGCCGCCCCCGAGACGAGACCGTCGATTCCGTTTGTCCCCTTCTGCGACCAGACCAGCGCGTCGGTCATCCATCCGGGGCAGTAGTTGTCGACTTCGCGGATCGCCAGGCTGTTCCCGACGGCGAGAAGAGACCCGCGCGGGATGGAAGAGACGATCGTCCTCGCGATCGCCCCCTTCGAAAACCCGTGGTTCTTCCGTGTCTCGTCCTCCACGACGCTCCACGCGATTCCATCCGCCGCGCCGAACTCCTCGGTCCACTTCGTCGGGCGGAGGGGGCCCATGTCCATGAGCGCGTCCCTGAGGGCGCCCGCCGTCTCCTCGACCGGCCCGATGAGAATCGAGCCGGCGCTGTTCTGCGGGTCGTTCCATCCGTACGGGGCGACGATCGCGCGCGCGCACGCCGGGGCGGCGCGAAGAAACCGCTCCCACGCCTTTGATGTCGGAGGATGTCCGATCTGTACGATGACCTGGGGGGCGTGACGCTCGACGAACGCCGGCGAGCGGAGGAACGCGTCGAACGCGTCGCATCGAAGCGGATTCGCAAGCCCGGTGAAGCGGAACTGACTCGCCCCCTCGGCCAGAATCGGGAAGCGTGTCGTCTCGGCGAGCTCTTCGATCGCCCGCCTGGCCGAGGCTTGCGCGACCGGCCCCGGGCCGCACACGATGAGCCCTCTCCGGAATTGACGGCAGAAATCGGCGAGGTCGTCGATGCCGCCCGGATCGGGCGCGATGAGCGGGGGGTGGAGCGCGGGGAACGGCTCGGAGCGGACCCGGCCGATTCGCCGGCGCAGCCGCTCATCCTCCTCGTTCGCTTCTTGAGGCTCCAAGGGTTTTCGAAACCAGGCGTTCATGTGGACCGCCCCGGGGACGGGGTGCAGGGAGGCGAGAACCGCCTGTGCGGCCTTTCTCCTCAGCCCGCGAAGGGCTTCCTCGGATCCGTCCGGGAGCCCGAGCTCGAAGTAGGCGCGCGCGTGCGAACCGAACAGGCGGACCTGGTCGATCGTCTGCGGGGCCGCGTTGCCGTGGAGCTCCGGCGGACGATCGGCGGTCACGACGACGAGCGGCGCGTACGAACAGCCCGCCTCGATCACCGCCGGGAGGTAGTGCGCCCCCGCCGTGCCGGACGTGCACACGAGAAGAACCGGCCGGCCGGAGACCTTCGCCTCCCCGAGCGCGAAGAACGCCGCGGATCGCTCGTCAAGAATCGAATGAACGTGGAGCCGCTCCTCGGCGGCCGCGGCGAGAACGATCGACGTGGATCGGGAGCCCGGGCTCACCACCGCCTCCCGGATCCCCGCCCGCGCGAGGCTCTCCACAAGGAGCGAGGCCCATTCGATGTGCAGGTTCGCCGCGTTCAATCGACAATTCCCAGCGCGCGCAGCATCGGTCTCTGCTTGGTTCGCGTTTCCTCGTACTCCATCGATGGATCCGAATCCCGGACGATTCCCGCGCCCGCGTAGAGGTGGGCCCAGCGTCCGCGGACGACGCCGGAGCGAATCGCCACAGCGAGGTCCCCGTTTCCCTCGGAGTCGAACCATCCGACCGGCCCGGCGTACCAGCCTCTCCGGTGCGGCTCGTTCTTCACGATCCATCGCACCGCGTCCGATGTCGGGACGCCGCCGACGGAGGGGGTCGGATGAAGCGACGCCGCAAGATTGAGTATATGTGTCTCGTGGGCGAGAACCCCGTTCATCGGAGTGTGCAGGTGAAGAACGTGACGGAGCCGGCGGATCTGCGGCCTCGCGGGGACGCGAAGCTCCGAGCAAAGAGGTTCGAGCTTGCGGCGGATCGCGTCGACAACGAGCTCGTGCTCGCCGAGGTCCTTCCGGCTCTCCATGAGCCGGATCGTGCGAAGCCGGTTTTCGTCCTCTGTGTCGGCCGTGTCGATCGATCCGGCAAGCGCCTCGGTGCCGATTTCCCTCCCGTCCTTACGCACGAGCCGTTCGGGAGATGCCCCGAGAAAGGCCGCGTCCCCCTTGCGGAAGAGAAAACGGTGGCAGTCCGGGTGTGAGCGGTCGAGGCGTCCGAACACGGCGAGGGGATCGACCGCCTCCCCGAGATCGAGATCGGTGCGGAGGGCGGCCACCACCTTGGAGAAGAGACCCTCTTCAATCCCCTCGCGGATGCTCTCGACGAGCGCGCTCCACTCCTCGCGGCTCAACTCGCGCCGCGCCGCGGCCGCGCGCGGCGCCTTTCCCCGCGGGGGCGGATTCGCCGCGGCCTCGAGAACACGCGGGAGCTCGTCGAGAATCGGATCGATGCGTCCGAGATCGTCCTTGCGGCGGAGCGCGAGCG
>JBDRFQ010000333.1:0-4373 GCA_043818685.1 Candidatus Eiseniibacteriota bacterium | reverse complement strand
CATCGAGGAGGGTCCTGGTGTCGATCGAGGCGCGCGGCCCGCCCCGGGTCCCTTCCCCGGAGGGCGGGGCGAGCGGTGTGCCGGCGAGGAAGCGGGCGAGATCGCGCGCGGAGTAGCCGCTCATCGGGCCCCCTCTCTTCGCGCATCAAGGAGTTTCTCCGCAACCCTTCGCTCGTTCCACGGGCGCTTCTCCTCCCCGACGATCTGGTAGCGCTCGTGCCCCTTTCCCGCGAGGACCACGGTGTCCCCCCGCCGCGCGAGGGCGAACGCCCGCGCGATCGCCTCCTCGCGATCGGGGATCCGCTCGTACACGCCGTTTCCCTCGCGGAGTCCTCCCTCCACCTCGCGCCGGATCGTCTCCGGATCTTCCCCGCGCGGGTTGTCGTCGGTCAGAAGAACGAGGTCCGCCTTCTCCGACGCGATCCGCCCCATGATCGGCCGCTTCCCCCGATCCCGCTCCCCGCCGCAGCCGAAGACGAGAATCACGCGTTCCTCCGTGAGGAGCCGGATCGCGTCGAGAAGGCGGCGGAAGCCGTCCGGGGTGTGCGCGTAGTCGATCACGACGCCGAACGGCTGGCCGCGGTCGACCCGTTCCATGCGCCCGGGGGGGGGCTCGCACGCGGCGAGCCCCGCCGCCGCCTCCGCGAGGGTGAGGCCGCTCTGAAGGGCGAGACCGACCGCGGCGAGGCCGTTCTGGACGTTGAACGCGCCGGGAAGAGGGAGAGTGGTTTCGGCCTCCTCCCCCCCCCGGAGGAGCCGGAGGGCGGTGCCGCAGATCCCGGACCGGAGGATCACGGCCTTGAGATCCGCCCCCTCGGCTTCTCCGTAGGCGATGCGCGGAAGCGGCGACTCGGAGAGAAGACGCGCCCCCGTCTCGTCGTCGGCGTTCAGCACCGCCGCGCCGACCTCGACGCGGTCCTCGGCGAGCTCCGCCGGAAGAAAGAGACGCATCTTCTCGCGCCGGTACGCCTCGACGCTCCCGTGGAAATCGAGATGGTCGCGCGTCACGTTCGTGAGCGCCATCGCGCGGAAGCGGAGCGCGACCAGACGCCGGAGCGCGACCGCGTGCGAGGACGCCTCCATCGCCGCCGCTCGCACCCCGTCGCGGCGCATTCGCGCGAGGATCCGGTGGAGCTTGTCCGGCCCGGGGGTCGTGAGCGACGGCGCGATCTCGTTCTCTCCCCACCGGTAGCCGAGCGTGCCGAGAACGCCGCACGCCCGGCCGGCGGTCTCGAAGATCGACCGGACCATGTAGACGACGGTCGTCTTCCCGTTGGTCCCCGTCGCGCCGAGGAGGTCCATCGCGCGGCTCGGGTGCCCGTGGACCTCGGCCGCGGCGGCGCCGAGGGCGAGACGCGCGTCGGAGACGACGACCTGGGTCATTGAAACGGACGGATCCGGCCGCTCGACGACCGCCCCGGCGGCTCCTCTCGCCGCCGCCTCGCGAAGGAACGCGTGCCCGTCCGCGTGAAAGCCGCGGAGCGCGACGAAGAGCATTCCCGGAGCCGCCTCGCGCGAGTCGGCGGTGACGTCGCTCACCGCGACGGAGGCATCCCCGCAAACCTCCCGGACGGGAAGCGCGTGGAGGATCGTCGCGAGGGAAACGGCGCGGCCGTCCTTCACCATCATGGCTCGCTCCCCACGAGAGTGCACGCGATCCCCGGGTGGAGAACCGTCCCGGGCGGCGGATCCTGAGAGGCGACCGTGCCCGTCCCGCGGAGGCGGACCGGCGCCTCGGTTCCGAGAAGACGGGCTTTCGCTTCGCGTAGGAAGCGGCCCGTGCAGTCGGGCATTGTCTCGGGAAGGCAGGCGGCGAACGGGGGGGCCGCGGGCGCCCGCGAGGGCTCGCCCACGTGCGCCCATGTCGCGACCGCCTCTTGCCGGAGCGTGGGAAGAAAGACGTCGTCGATGTCCGAGCAGGCGGACTTGCGGATGATCTCCCGGAAGACCGGGCCCGCGACGACGCCCCCGTAGAAAACGCGGGAGACGTCGACCAGAACGACGGCGACGACGATCCTCGGATCGCTCGCCGGAGCGTAGCCGACGAAGGAAGGGGTGAAGCGCTCGTCGGAGTAGCTCCCTCCCTCCACGATCATCTCGGCGGTTCCCGTCTTCCCCGAGGTGCGCCAGAGCTCCAGGTCCGAGCCCTTCCCCGTCCCGCGGAGAACGACGCCCCGCATGAGATCCCGCATGAGCGCGGCGGTCTCCGTCGAGACGACACGCCGAACGGCGCGGGGCGGGAAACGCTCCCGAACGGAGCCGTCCGGCCACAGGACCGAGTCCACGATTCGCGGCTCCATGAGGACGCCGTCGTTCGCGATCGCCGCGTAGGCGGCGGTGAGCTGCAGCAGAGTGACCGCGACCTCCTGCCCGAACGCGATCGTCCCGAGCGATCGGGCGCTCCAATCGCTCGGGCGGCGGAGAACGCCGGAGACCTCGCCGGGGAGCGTGATCCCGGTGCGCGCGCCGAAGCCGAACGCGCGGGAGTAGGAGTAGAGCTTCTCCGCTCCGCGCTGATAGAAACCGGCCCCGCGGCCTCCGAGCCGATAGCCGATCTGCGCGCTCACGATGTTCGACGACTTCTCGAACCCCTCGCGCGCCATGAGCCGGTCGTAGCGGCTCGTCCTCGCCTCGCGGACCCTGAAGCAGCCGAAGTCCATCTCCCCGTTGCCTGCGTCGAAGATCTCGTAAGGGGAAACCGCCCTCTCCTCGAACGCGGCGGAGTAGGTGACGAGCTTGTAGGTCGATCCGGGCTCGTACTGCGCGGCGACGCAGCGGTTCATCAGGATCGAGCCGCCCGTCCTCCTCCGCTCCCCGGCGGAGAGATGCGTCGCCATGGCGAGCACGTCGCCGCTGGAGGGCTCCATGGCCAGAGCCATTGCCCACGCCGCCCCGGTTCTCTCCACCGCCGCGGCGATCTCCTGCTCGACGATCATCTGCAGCGAGGCGTCGAGGGTGAGCTTCACGTCGCAGCCGTCCACCGGAGGACGGTAGGGGAAGCCGGGAAGGGAGCGCGGGCCGATCTTCGGAATCGCCTGGAGGATCTTCCAGCCGTCCTCCCCGCGGAGATACGGCTCGAACTCCCTCTCGATCCCCTCGAGCCCTCTCATGTCGACATCCGTGACCCCCACGACCTGAACGGCGAGGCTGTCGAAGGGACGCGTCCTTTCCTTCTCCGGAATGCAGTAGATCCCGGAGAGGCCGGCGGCGGCGATTCGATCGCCGACTTCGGGTTCGACCTTGCGGGCGATGTAGCCGAAGCGCGACTCCCTCTCGAGCTTCCCGCGCACCTCGGAGGCCCTGATCCCGAGGATCTCCGACAGGGCCCCGCTCGTGGCCCGGAGGGTTCCGAGCTCCTGGATCAGCTCCGGATCGGCGATGATCGTGGTCGAGGAGAGCGTCCGGGCGAGCACCTCTCCGCTTCGATCGTAGATCCGCCCTCGATTGCAGGGGATCGTCACGCGCCGCTCGTGCTGCTGCTCCGCGCGCTTTCGGTATTGCTCGTGCTTGACGATCTGAACGTTCACGAGGCCGGCGACGAGGAGAACCCACGCGCCGAATCCCGCGACGCAGACCAGAAACAGGCGCCAACGGGCCCGATAGGGATTCACCGCCCCCGCTCTCCCTCCGTCTTCCCCTTGTCTTGTCCGCTGACGAGCCGCAGGAGATGATCGAACCGGCGGCCGGCCGAACCGAGAATCCCCGCCGCGAGCGATCCGCCGGCGGGCTGTGTGGGCGGGGTCTCCCGCCACTCGGGCAGATGGACCTGAGACCCCGGTTCCGGAAGCTTGAGATCGAGGCTTGCCAGGGCGACCTCCTCGATGCGGTCACGCTTCGTGAGGGACGCGATCCGCCCGCGCGCGCGCTCCACGTCGTCTCGGAGCCGCTCGAGCCGGAGCTCGAGCTCCATGTTCTCTTGGTGGAGGCGGGTCACGGAGAAACGCTGGTTGACGCAGGCGATCAGCACGATCACCGACAGGGTGAGCAGCGGCGCGAACCGGCCGGTTCGGAACATCGCCCGAAGGCCGGTCCGCACGAGGGCCCTTGCGTTCATCCGTTTCCCCTTTCCCTCTCTCCCTTCGGGGCGATCCGAACCGCCACCCGGAGGCGGGCGCTCCTCGCCCGCGGGTTCGCGGCCCTTTCTTCCGCCGACGGCCGGATCGCCCGGCGGGGAGAGAGACGGAGCGCCGGGGCGCGCCCGCACCGGCAGACTGGCAGGCGCGGTGGGCAGACGCAGCCCCGGGCCCACTCCTGAAACCGTTCCTTGACGACTCGATCTTCGAGCGAATGGTAGGCGATCACCGCGAGGCGCCCGCCCTCGGCCAGGACGTCGACCGCCTGCGCGAGACCCTCCTCGAGCGCGCCGATCTCAT
>JBDRFQ010000332.1:0-2070 GCA_043818685.1 Candidatus Eiseniibacteriota bacterium | reverse complement strand
GGGTCCGTTCCTCACGCCGGGTTCGGGCTCGGCCTCGAGAGGCTGGTCGGCTGGATCTCGGGGATCCATCACGTGAGGGAGACGATCCCCTTCCCGCGAACGATGAACCGCATCTACCCGTGAGACTCGGGGAGGCGCGTTTTCCGCCACGGGGAGAGACCGTCGACAGAGCCTTCGGGAGGGTCGCTCGATGGACGTCTTCTACTACGTTCTCATGCTCGCGGGCTGGGCGGCGATGAGCGCCGGCTTCCGTATGGCCGGCTCCGCGCGAGACGGAAAGGCGTGGGGAGGAATCGGGCTTCTGTTCGCTGGATCCGTGGCCGCGTTTCTCGGGGTCCTGCTCGCCTTCGCGCCCCGTTTTTTCAGCTGAGCGCCGGCCGCCCCTATCCGCGGTTCACCCGGAGCGGGACGATCCGCTCGAGCTCGTCGTTCCGGAAGACGAAACCCTTCTGGGCGTTGTAGTAGTACCAAGTCTCCAGGCTGCCCAGATTGAAGGTGTCGTCGGGGGGTCCGTAGATCTTGGCGACTTTCGAGCGGATATTCGCGCTGCCGAAGCGCGCGATGACGGAGTCGAAGAAGGTGCGGTGTTTCGGAGCAAGGGCCATAGCCGACTCCTGCTGCGCTGCCCATTTCCGATCTTGCACGGCTACCAGGCTAAATCATAGCACGGCGGAGCCCCGCGGTCAAGAAGGAAGCGCCCGTATCCCCTTCCGATGGAGGCTTTTGGCTTGACAGTGGGCGGAACCGCTGCTAATGTCCGGGCCGGGAAAATATATGCGGGAAGGGAGGAGTGTCGCGGTAGCTCAGTTGGTAGAGCAGGGGACTGAAAATCCCCGTGTCGATGGTTCAAGTCCGTCCCGCGACACCATCGCCCCTCGGTTTCCGCAGGCAATTCCGACCGGCCGGATCGGCCGGGCTCGTGAACAAGCTGGTGTAGCTCAGCTGGTAGAGCAACGCATTCGTAATGCGTCGGTCCGCGGTTCGATTCCGCGCACCAGCTCTTTCCCCTCTCATGGCAGACCCCTCCGGCGGAGGCGGTTCGGTGCTCTCCCCTCCCGAGGTCGGCATTGGCGGCTCTGAAGTTCGGCATCTCCGGCGCGCGCGGAATCGTGGGCGAGGGCCTGACCCCCGATCGGGTCGTGAGGCTCGCCGCCGCCTTCGCGGCGAAGCGGAGGGGGCGCCCGATCCTCGTGGGAGGGGACACGCGGCCGACCGGGCCGATGGTCCGTCACGCCCTCTTCGCCGGTCTCACGGCGAGCGGTTGCGGGGTCCTCGACTGCGGGATCTGCCCGACCCCTTCGGTCCTCCTCGCGGCAAGCCGGCGGGAGGTGGGCGGAGGGGTGCTCGTGACGGCGAGCCACAACCCGATCGAGTGGAACGCGCTCAAGTTCGTGAACGAGGAGGGGTTCTTCCTCGGGCCGGAGGAGGGGTCCGAGATGATCCGGCTCTACCTCGAGGAGGAACCGGCGTTCGTTTCGTACGACCGTGTGGGAACGATCTCCGAGGGGCCTGATGTGGAGACGGAGCACTTGGACGCGGTTCTCCGCCTGCCGTGGATCGACGCGGAGCGGGTGAGGGCAAGGGGGCTCAAGGTCGTTCTCGACGGCTGCGGGGGGGCGGGCGCGCGCCTGGGGATGGAGCTTCTCGCGCGGCTCGGCTGCGACGTGGAGCCGCTCCACTGCGAGGCGAACGGGGCCTTCCCGCGCCCCCCGGAGCCGAAACCGGAGAACCTCGGCGTTCTGTCGGAGAAGGTCCGCCGCGCGCGGGCCGACATCGGCTTCGCGCTAGATCCGGACGGGGACCGCCTCTCCCTCGTGACCGGCGAGGGGAGGGCGCTCAGCGAGGAGCGCACCGTCTCGATCGCCGTCGGTTTCGTGCTCGCCCGGCGGCCCGGACCGGTCGTCGTCAACCTCTCCACCACCCGGTGCGTGGAGGATCTCGCGGCCCGCTCCGGGGTTTCCTTCTACAGAACCCCGGTGGGCGAAGCGCACGTCGCGGCGGAGATGCGGAGAACCGGCGCGGCGGTCGGCGGGGAGGGGAACGGGGGCGTGATGATCCCCGACCTGCATC
>JBDRFQ010000331.1:0-13385 GCA_043818685.1 Candidatus Eiseniibacteriota bacterium | reverse complement strand
GATCCGAAGCTCGTCTGGGAGTGGTATCGCTTTCGCCAGAAGACCATCGCGGCCGCGGCCCCCAACGCCGCGCACGAGGCGATCGTCCGGATCGAGAGGGCGAAGAGCGCCTTCACGCTGATCACGCAGAACGTGGACGGCCTTCACCGAAGGGCGGGATCGGTCCGCGTCGTCGAGCTCCACGGGAACATCTTCCGCGCGCTCTGCCCCTTCGACGGCTCGACGCGCGCGCTCACGGGCGAGGAAGAGGAGCCTATTCCCCGCTGCGCGAAGGGCCACGCGATGCGTCCCGACGTCGTTTGGTACGGCGAGGTGCTTCCGGAGGAGGCGATCGCCGAGGCGCACCGGGCTTCGGTCGGCGCTTCGCTCTTTCTCGTGGTCGGCACCTCGGCGCTCGTCCATCCGGCCGCCTCGTTCCCGCTTCTCGCCGCGGACAGCGGGGCTCGTCTCGTCGAGCTGAACCTCGAGGAGAGCCCGCTCACACCGCTCGCGGACCTTTCGTTCAGGGGGAAGGCGGCGGAGATTCTCCCCCCGATCGTCGAGCGCGCTCTCGCCGAAGGGGCGTAGGCCGGGGGGTGGTATCACTCTTTCCCTGCAGCGGGGCCGCCCCCTTCTCCTTCTCCTCGCCCTGGTCCTCTCGTTCCTCGCCGCCTACTGGGCGTACCGGCGCACCCTCCCCCCTCTTCCGACGGGCGTTCGCCGGCTGCTGGCCGGCCTCCGGTTCGCGTCGTTCGCCGTCCTTTTCCTTCTTCTGTTCGATCCCCTCGTGGTGATCGAGTCGACCGAGACGATCCGGCCGAGCGTCGCGGTGCTCGTCGACCGCTCGGCGAGCATGGGGATCGCCGACCGGGTTCCGTTCGAAGGGGAGGAGGAGCGGACGCGGGGGGAGATCGCCGAGCGGCTCCTCGCGGAGGAACCCTACTCGCTTCTGGAGAAGCTCGGGAGGCGCTACGACGTCGTGCCGCGCGGGTTCGCCTCCTCGCTCGAGGACGGGGAGGGGGAGCTCGGCATCGACGCGACCGATCTCTCTCGCGCGTTCGAGGGGACGATGGAGGCGTCGTGGGAGCGCGGGGTCGACGGGATCGTCGTTCTCACCGACGGGATCGTCAACGCGGGGCGCGACCCTGTTCGCGCCGCCGAGGAGATCGGCGTCCCGGTCTTTCCGGTCCCGATCGGCGACCCGGAGCCCCCGCGGGACATCGCGGTCGAGCAGGTTCTCTCGAATCCTCTCGTCTACGTGAAGAGCCGCGTGAGCGCCGAGGTGACGATCCGGGGGAAGGGGTTCGCGGGGGAGGAGGTCCCGGTCCTGCTCAAGGAGGGGGAGACCGTGCTCGCCGAGGAGCGCGTTCTCTTCGAGGGGAGGCGGGAGGGGCGGACCCTCTCCCTCGGCTTCGTCGTTTCGGAGCCGGGCGTGCACCGCTACACGGTCGAGGTTCCCGTGCGGGAGGGGGAGCGGCTCGCTGAGAACAACGGCATTCTCTTCACGGTTGAAGTGGTCAAGGAGAAGCTCGAGGTTCTCGCGGTCGCGGAGAGACCCTCGTGGGACTTCGCGTTTCTAAGGAGAACGCTCGAGCGTGACCCGAACGTTCGCGCGCGTTTCTTCGTTCAGGGGAGGGACGGGAGGCCCCGCCTCATCGGAGGGGGGGAGGCCGCCGCCTTCCCCTTCGGCGAGGAGGAGCTGAACCGGACCGACCTCGTCCTTCTCCTCGGAGTCCCCACCGTGGCGGGGCGCGAGTGGGGCGGTCTCCTCGGACGTTTCGTCCGCGTGCGGGGGGGAGCGCTCGTCTTCTTCGCCCCCGACCCGGTTCCGGCCGGCCCGGCGTCGCTCGCGGATCTCCTTCCCGTTGCGCCTCCGGAAAGGAAGATCGAGTTCGATCCGG
Organism: Candidatus Eiseniibacteriota bacterium; assembly: GCA_043818685.1. Taxonomy (GTDB): domain Bacteria; phylum Orphanbacterota; class Orphanbacteria; order Orphanbacterales; family Orphanbacteraceae; genus VGIW01. Next base: position 11,505 of record JBDRFQ010000331.1, on the reverse strand, counting down.
CGCCGTTCGAGCTCCGCCTCACCGAAGCGGGCAAGCGCCACCCGATGCTCCGCCTTCATCCGGACGCGGATCGGAACGGCGAGATCTGGGGCGAGCTTCCCCCGCTCGTCGGTTGGAACCGGATCGGTCCCGCGCGGCCGGGCTCGGTCCTCCTCGCCGCCCACCCCCGCCTCGAGGTCGAGGGATCGGAGGGTCCCGTGATCGGCTTTCGCTCCGCGGGGAAGGGGCGCGTCCTCCTCATCGACGGGGGAGGGATGTGGCGATGGGACTTTCGGGTGCGCGAGGGAATGGCCGCGGGCGTCTACGACCGCTTCTGGTCGAACGCGATTCGCTGGCTCGTGGCGCGCGAAGGGTATCGAAACGTCACGCTGAGGCCGGAGAGCATGACGTACAACCGGGGCGAGGCGGTGTCGTTCCGCGCGCTGGTGACCGACGAGACGCTGAACCCGGTCGCGGACGCGCGGGTCGAGGGGACGCTTACCGGTCCGGGAGGGGCGGAGCGGCGCTTCCGCCTCGAGCCGGATCCCGCGGAGCCCGGGGCGTATCGCAAGACCCTCGGCCCCCTGCCGCCGGGCGACTACTCGTACAGCGCCTCCGCGGCGCGTGCCGAAGTCTCCCTCGGAGACGATTCGGGCGAGTTCACCGTGAGCGACTACAGCGCCGAGTTCCTTGAAACGGAAAGGAACGACCCCCTCCTCCGCGCGGTCGCGCGGGTGAGCGGGGGGCGCGTCCTCCCCGTGGAAGAGGCGGCGGCATGGCAGGGGGATCTCGGGCTCACCGCGCGCTCCCGAAGCGTCCGTGAGGAGAGGGAGATCTGGAACCATCTCGTCTTCTTCGTTCTCCTCGTGGCTCTCCTCTCGGTCGAGTGGCTGATCCGGAAGCGTCACGGGCTGTCGTAGGGAACGCTGGTCGCCTTGCGCTCTTGTCTGGACCCGGACGGGCCCCGGCGGCCCGGGCCCTGGGAAGGACCGGATTACGGGTCCCCTCCTGCGCGGCCTCCCGCTCCGAGTCTCGTCTTGACTCGGATCTTCCCCAAGGATAGCGTAGAAGAAGCAGATCCGTGGGCAGGGGCGCCGGTGGGCAGTCGGAACTCAGCTGCTCTCCCAAGAGGAACAGACACCGGTCCCCCGGCGTGCGCACGGATTTCCGCGTTGTCTTCCGGCGCACGGAGAAGAGCGCAGTGGGGAACGGTTTCTTCTGCTCTCTCGAACGGGACTCTCTCCGGTCTTCCCTCCGGCAGGCTCTTCGGGCGGTTCGTTGCGCGGCCACCGTGAAGGCCGCCGCGAGGAGCCGTTTCCGTCTCGTTCCTCGGCCTCTGGTCATGGTTTGGGAGGCGACGGACCGGTGCAATGGGGCGTGCTCCTACTGCCGTTTCGCGGGCAACCGATGCGCCAACGGCAGGGATCTCGATACGACGGAGATCAAGCGGATCCTGGACGACGCCTGCTCTCTTGGTCTCTTCGGTCTTGTCGTCTCCGGAGGAGAGCCCCTCTTGCGAGATGACCTGCGTGTGGTGATCAATCACGCTCGCCGGAGAGGCCTGTGGGTCTCTCTCACGACGAACGGTACGTTGCTCCAGGGACTTCCCGTTGAGAACCTCGCGCACTGCCAACACCTGACCATCTCCGTCGACTCGACGAATCCCGACGTGTATGCGCGCCGTCGGGGAATCGACCGGTTCTACGCGGTGCGGAACGCCCTCGACCGCGTCCTATCCTTTCCGCACAGCCCGGTCACGCATGTCCAGGCGGTTCTCGACTCATCGAATTGGCGGACAATCACCGACCTGAACGAGTACTTCCATGCGAGGGGAGCGGACACCGTGTTTCAGCTCAGGCATGGAGAGCGCTTCTGTATCGATGTAGCGGAATGGCGGAGACGAGTGAATCGCCTCCTTTTTCACAGCGGCGTGCTGGGCTGGGTCCAGCGGCGTTTCCTCTCCCTGTTCCCGGGGATCGCTTCCGGTCGTTCCGCCCCTCCCTGCCTTGCTCTTACCTCGAACTTCCTCATCTCCGCAGACGGGCTTCTCTTGCACTGCAATTTCAGGCGAGAGCCTCTCGCCGACTTGCGGCGCGAATCGTTGACCGATGCCTGGCTGAGGCTCGGCACCGAGCGCCGGCGCGTCCGCACGGCGGCAGAGTCTTGTGTCTGCGCAAACACGTGTTTCATGATCCCGGCGCTGTTGTTGTCATGAGAAGCGGCATTTCGGTCGTCATTCCGACGCTGAACGAAGAGGCGGTCATCGAGCGGGGTGTTCGTCAATTCGAACCGTACCGCGAGGAGACTCCGATCGAGGTGATCGTCTCGGATGATGGGAGCGTGGACTCGACTGTGACCGTCGCGGAGCGGTGGACGGATCGAGTTGTCTCGAACGGCAAGGCCCCTCGTGGACGTTCCGCGGCGTTGAACCGAGGCGCTTCGGCCGCCCGATACTCTACGCTTCTCTTCCTGGACGCGGATATCCGGATCAGTCCGATGGAGGGGTTTCTCCGGGAAGTCCGGGGGGAATTCGACGCAAACCCGAAGGTGGTCGGCGCGATGATGGACTACTCCGTCTATCCGGAATTGGAGACCTCGGGAGACTGGATCACCCACCGCGCATGGAACGCCGTCATGCGTGCCGTTCACGCGACGACCGGGATCGGACTCTGTACTCCGGGCTTCCAGATGGCGAAGAGGTCCTCCTTCGACCGGATCGGCGGCTATGACGAGAGCATGCGCCTCATCCAGGACGTTGAGTTCTCATTCCGGCTCTCCCGGATCGGCCGCATCCACTACTTCAAACAGGCACGGATTCTGGAGTCTCCCCGTCGATACCGGGATGAGGGGTATGTCGTTTACTTCTGGCGATCGCTCCTGCGGTGGATTCACCTCTTGCTCTGGAGGAAATCCTATGGGGAGTACAGGTGCGTCCGCTGAGCCACCGCCTGATGATGTTCTTTCGGGAGGCGATGGGGTCGGAGTTTCACGACCTGGAGAGCCATCCCTTTCTCGTGCATCCCTTCGCGGTGAGAACCCGGTTTCTGTGGCGGAGACTCCTTCCATTCCTCAGCACCCGCCCCGTTGAGTGGATCGTCAGGGGAATCCTGCGAGTTCTTCTCGCCGGCGGCCTCGATGTTGCCGGTCTCGGCGGCGGCGCAAGCAACGAGAACGTCCGGCGTTTCGTGGGAGGCCTCGGCCCCTCCAAGCGGGTGGACCTCGGCATGCGGATCCTTTACCGCCGGGGTTTGCGCCAGCTTCGTCGGGTGGATCGTCTCCTTGAGGCTCGCAAGAGCGGGAAGGAGTTCTTGAACTTGAGCTGCATGACGCTCTCTATCGGCGGCTCGTGCAACCTGCAGTGCTCCGGGTGCTGGTCGAGATCCGGGCAAACGGAGGAACCCGCCCCTCTTGAGCACGTCGAACGGGTTCTTCGGGAGGCGATCGACGCGGACGTGAGCCTCGTCTCGATCATCGGGCCCGGGGAGCCCTTCTTGGACGCCCGCTATGCCCGTTCGCTCATCGACTGCATCGCCCGTCACCGCGAGCTCGACGCTCTTCTTTTCACAAACGGGACTCTGATCGACGAGGCGCTCGCTGCGAAAATGAGCCGGGCCGCGAACCTTTTCGTTCTGGTGAGCGTAGACGGGCCGGAGAGAACGAACGACAGGCGCCGAGGGGTCGGCACCTACAGGAGCGCTCTCGCCTCCATGGCTCGTCTCCGGAATCACCAGGTTCCTTTCGGTTTCTCGGGGACTGTTTATCGCGAGAACCGGACGGAGATCACTTCCCGTGCGTTCATCGGGGCGATGGTCGAGGCGGGCTGCCTTCTCGGGGCCTACATCGACGCGGGATTCGCGGAATCGGCGTGCGCGGGGATCTCGCCGATGACGCCGCGCCAGCGAGAGGAGTACCATGGACGGGTCGCAGGCTTGAGATCGGGCGCGGCGCTCCACTTGATCGAAGGGCACATGGTGGAGCGGGACCGGTACGGATGCAGGGCGAGAAAAGGGACTTGGTGTCACGTAGACGTCCGGAGCGGACGCGTCTCGCCCTGTCTGCTCTTCCCTCACTCGTCCGAGGAGTGCAGCCTCTACCGGGGAAGCGGGGGGTCCGTTCTGTGCGACATCCTGCGGGGTCCCTTCTTCACCGAGTACCGTCGGCTCGGCAGCGATCACCGGCATTGCATGTCTGATCGCGAGGGAGAGCTGCTCGCTCTCCTCCGAAATCCGTTCCTCGGCCGAGCGGATTTCGAGGAGGTTTCGGCGATCCTGAAGTATCGCACGGACCGGGCGGGGCGCACGGGCGTGCCTGTAGGTGCCGTGCAGGCCGAGACTCACACCGACGGTCCGTCCGCTTCCTTCGCTGTGAGCCGAACGGAGGGTCATCATGAATCAGGAAAGAGCACGGCTTCCAAGCATGCGCGTGACTAAATCCCGGGTCCTTCGTGTGGCGTTTCTGCCGATCTTCACCTTCTTCACCCTCTTTTGCTCCTGCACCTCGAAGACGATGGTTCAGCCGCAATCGGCCGAGCCGTCGGACTTCGAGAAGGTCGTTGCCATCCGCGTTGTCGAACAGAACGGGACCGAACATGTCTTTCGAACGGGACGCGTCGGCGGGAACCTGTTTCATGGGACCGACGAAAACGGGAGAGTCCGAGCGATCGAGCTGGACAAGATCTGGTACCTCGAGGTCGAGCGCACGGACGCGAAGAAGACGGTGGGAGCCATTATCGGCATCCCGATTCTCGTGTTGCTCGGAGGAGTTGCGGTTCTTCTGATCGTCGCCGCCGCGACGTCTTGTCCGAGCGTCTACTCCTACGACGGGGAGAGGTGGATTCTCGATGCGGAGCCCTACAGCGGGGCCATCGCGGCGACCTGTCCACGGGTCGACTATCAAGTTCTGGAACATCTCAGGGCATGCGACGGCGAGTATCGGCTTCTCTTCGCGGGGAGGAAGGGGGAGATCGAGTACAGCGACGAGGTGAAGCTTGTCGTCGCGGATGCCGATTCGTCCGTCGAGGTGCTCCCGGATGGGAGGGGAGGTTTCGTCCGCGTGGAGGTGTGGGAACCTCCCGTCGCCGTGAGAACGGGGGCCGGAAGCGACCTCTCCCCGCGGATGGGTCCAGGCGGGGAGCTCTACTGGGAAGGAGACCCGACGGCGGACTACGGAGAGGGGGCCCGGCCTCGCGAGGAGCTCTATCTGAAGTTCCGGAAGCCGCCCGGAGCGAAGAGGGCCACCTTCCTCCTCCGGGGGAACAATACGCCCTGGGCGTCACACGTCATGGCGGAGTTCCTGGGCCGGTACGGTCCGGGCGCGCGGATGAAGCTCGACCGCCTGAACTCCGATCCCGATGCCGCCGCGAAAGTGGAGAAGCTGATGAAGAAGGACGGGGGATGGATCGAGGTTCAGGTCTTTCGGGAGGGGGAGTGGCAGACCGCCGGGCACCTTCGGGACGTAGGGTCCTCACAGGTGGTCGAGACGCTCGCCGTGGGCCTCGACCTCGCCGACGTTCACGAAGACGTTCTTCAATTGCGGCTCCGGTGGGGGCCGATGTTCTGGCACGTCATGAGGGTGGGGATCGACTACTCGGAGTCCCGGAGTCCGCTTCTCGTCAAGGAGATCGAAGCGGTCACCGCGATCGATTCGAAGCGGGGGAACATCCGCCCGTCTCTCTCTGCAACCGATCGAGTCTTCTACCGCGCGGAGGAGGGGGACGAGGCCATCCTCACCTTCGCGGCTCCCCAGGCCGTCCCCGGCAAGGAGAGGACGCTGATACTCAAGGCTTCCGGCTACTACAACCTCCTGCTTCCCGAGGCGGGGGGATCGAGTCTCGCGACCCTCCTCGTGGACACGGTGAGACGCAGAGGGTTGGATGTCTTCTCCCGCGATCTCTTGCTGGAGTTGAGAGCGCAGCCAAGAGAATCCGGATGATGCGGATCCGCTCCCTCTTTCTCAAGCCCACGCTCGGGTGCACCGCGGACTGCATCCACTGCAAGAGCCGCATGGGATTCTATCGTTCTCTCAAGGGAGATCGTCTGACCCTCGGTGAGCACCTCGAGACGATCCGAGAGGCGCGGAGCCTCGGGGCCCGGACCCTCCATCTCAGCGGCGGCGAGCCCACCCTGTACCCGAATCTGGCGAGGCTTGTCGAGGAGGGGAAGCGGGTCGGCATGATGGTGATCCTGAACACCAACGGGAGTCGCATGGATGAAGCCCTCGCCCGCAGGCTTCTCTCCGCGGGGCTCGATTCGGCCATCGTTTCCCTGCATTCCGCTCGAGAGGAGGCACACGATGAGATCAAGCGAAGGCGGGGAAGTCACCGCGAAGTGCTCCGGTGCCTCCGCGTGCTCAGACGGCTTCGCGACGAAGAGTACTCCCGGTTTCTCCTCACGACCCAGACGATCGTGTCGAAGCGGAACTTCAGGGAGCTGCCCGATCTTCTGGATTCCGTGTGCCGCCTGGAGGTGGACGGCCACGGGATCTCCTACGTCGAGGGGGACTCCGACGGCTCGCTCCTCTTGAACGCCGACGAGGTCGAGGAGCTGCGAAGGACGGTCCTGCCCAAGGCGCGCCGACGGCTGCGCGAGCATACCTTCAAGAACCCGATTCTCAGGCACGCCGCCCTCCGCCTGCTGGCCAACCTTTACCGGACCGGATACGGACCAGACGAGAGCGGCCGAGGCGTGGTCCCGCACGGCTCGCCCGATCGGGGAAGATGCCGCACGCCCCTCGTCTTCGTCATGGTCTTGAGCGAGGGGAGTGTGCTCCCGTGCAACATGGCCGAATACTCAGGCGGACCGATTCTCGGGAATGTCCGGGAAACGGGCCTCCGCTCGATCGTGGAGAGCGAGCGGTGGAGGAGGTTCGCCCGTGAGGGGCACGAGCTTTGCTTGTCCTGTCCCGCCCACCTTCACTTCCACATCCCGATATCGATCGGCATGCGAGCTCTGATCCGCCTGGCGCTGGGGAACCCGGCGGAAGAACAGAAATCGATACTCCGTAGGATCGGCGAGGTCCTTGGGTATGCACGAGCGGGGACGCGGGTGATTCCCGGCCCCGCCGGGCCACGAGCCACACACACCGCGGAGCGGGAAGGGTGAGGCCGGGGTTCATGATGCGGACCGTGTTGAACGCGGCTTCCAGCGTGGTCGGCAACGCTCTGCTCGGTCCTCGCGGCGTGAAACCGATCTTCCCTCTCTATCACATCACGCCCTTCTGCAATCTGCGGTGTTCGTACTGCGACGGCTTCCCCGAGCTCGGCCTGACGAGGGAGACGGGCTGGGAAATCCGGGAGCGTGACCGCAGCCGCTACGAACTCGACACGCACGGAGTGAGAGAGTTGCTGCGGATCCTCCGAAAGAGGTTCGATGCTCTCTTCCTCAGCGGCGGCGAGCCGCTCGTTCGGGACGACATCGAGGAAGTGTGCGAGTATGCCTGCGAGATCGGATTCCGGGTGATCTCTTTGAACACGAACGGTCTGCTCCTCGATGAAAAGGAGTCGGTTCTGCGATCGATTTCGCACCTGGTTTTTAGCCTCGACGCCCTGGACGAACAGGATTCACCGAGAACAGCCGGCGCGGCCGACGGGGTTTTCGCCCGGATTCTCGAGAACTTCGGGCGCTGCCTCGGCCTGCGGGAGCGATACGGCTTCAGGCTGGTCGTCCACTCCGTGATCCAGCCGGGGAGGCTGGCGGTCGCCGAAGAAGTGTTGCGTTCCTGCGTGAGCCGGGGAATCGATGTTTGTCTCAGTCCTCTCCATCATAAGTATCGAGTCGACTGGCTGGACGGCTCGCGCCAAGCGTACGCCGGCCTCCTCGACGAGATCATGAGACTGAAGAGGCAAGGGGCATCGATCTCCGGTTCCCACGCGTTCTACGAGAACATGAAGACCATGGAGACGTTCACGTGCGCTCCGTTCGCCATTCCCCGTATTATCCCCGACGGCAGGATCCTGTACCCGTGTCGGCCGAGGGGGCGGATCGGGGCGAGCATTCTCGATGCCGGGTCTTGGGAGAGGGCCCTGGCGGAGACCGCCGCCAAGTATGGTCCGCCGAGGCCTTGCACGGATTCGTGCCGCATCCGGTGCTATGTCGAACCCTCCTTGCTGATACGAAAACCGTGGTTGGTGCTTAAGGAGATCAGGTAGGAATGCGGGAAGACGGCAGGATTCGCGCCCGCCTGACGAGGATGGAGGTCGGCTCGCCACGGGCACCGGCTGATCCGTGCGCGCACAGCGGTCCTGAACCCCTTCGTTCGATCGGGGCCGGGGTTCGCCCGTGACGCCTGGACCGGCACGATACGTTCGTGTTCTCCGGCGCATCGCGCAGAACGTCCTTTCCGGAGAGGCCATCTATCCCCTCTACGCATCCCTGAAGGTCACCCACGCGTGCGGGCTCTCCTGCCCCTTCTGTGATCTTCCCAACGGACCGCGGTGTGCCGAGGTGGACACCGCCGCCATGAAGACGATCGTCGACAAGCTGGTGAGGTCGAGCACGCTCGTTCTCTGCCTGGAGGGCGGGGAGCCCTTTCTGCGCGACGATCTCGAGGAGCTCCTGGAACACGCAGCCGCCCGGGATGTCCTGGTGAGCATGGTCACCGCCTATCCGGACCGGTGCGAGTGTCTTCGGCCTCGGGTCGGCCGCTTCGTCGATTTCTTGCAGATCAGCATCGATCAGGGGCACGGGAACCTCCACTTGCTGGATGAGCTCGAGGAGATCCGCAACTCGTGGCCGGGGCGGGTGGGCGTGCAATCGGTCGTTGGCCGTGACGAGCTGGAGATGCTGGAAGGCCTGGTGCTCCGGGTGCGGGACGCGGGGTGCAAGCTCGTTCTCATGCCCGCGGTGGATCTCCCTCTTGCGGCCGGGCTCTCGCCGGCTCGAGCGGAATTCAGCGAGAAGGTGCGATGCCTGAAGCGACGCTATCCTCGGACGGTGGCGACCTCCTACTCGTTCCTGAAAGCCTATGAAGGGCGGCGCACGTGCAGCACGGCTTCCATCATCGTGGATCCGGACGGCTCGGTCTTCTACCCGTGCCGGGTTCTCGGGCGGAAGAGAATCAACCTGCTCGAAGACGATCTCGATCACTTCCTGGTTTCCCCACGTGCATTCGAGCTGAGGGAGAAGGCCCGGCGATGCTCCCGCCGATGCGGCTGGTACCAATACCATGCCGTCTGCCTTCATGCGGCCGGTGAGCTCTTTGCCGATCTTCACGGAGTTCTGGAGAGGATCTTCTGATGCCGGGGCTGCCGGGCTGGATGAGCTGGCTGGGACAGGAGAGGCGGAGGGCACGCATCTTCGGCGGGGGGCGTCTTCAGCTCCACCTGGCGGCTGACTACTGCAAGGCGCGTGGGAACCGCCTGCGGCCGCCGAGGCCGAGAATGATCCAGCTCGAGCCCACACGGCGATGCAACCTGAGCTGCGTGATGTGCCAGAGGACGAACCGAGTGAACCCGGACGCGGAGATGGGCTTTGATCGGTTCCGCCGGATTTTGGACGAGAACTTCTCCTACCGACACTTCCTCTTGCTCTACGGCCAGGGTGAGCCGCTCCTCTGTGCCGATCTGTTCCGCATGATTCGCTACGAACGGACACAGGGAAACTACGTGGTATCCGTCACGAACGGGATGCTTCTCACCAAGGAGGCGACCGGAGAGATCGCGAGGAGCGGCCTCAACATGCTCCGGATCTCCATCGACGGGGCGACGGAACAAACCTACCGGTCGGTCCGGAAAGGCGCCTCGCTGCCGACGGTTCTCGAGAACGTGAGAAGACTCCGCTCGGAGCTCGATCGGTTCCGAGCCAAGACCGAGCTCGCCATCACCTTCATGGCTCTTGAGGAGAATCTCGAGGAGATACCGGCTCTCATCACGCTCGCCAAGTCGGTCGGTGTCCGGATCGTGGAGATCAAGGAGCTTGCTCCGTACGCGGATGAGGGAAGGGAGCCTCTCTCGGTGGCAGCGGGCCGAAACCCGAACCTCGCCGGGGCGATCCAAAGGACGCTGGAAGGGGCGAGGGCAAGAGCGAAGCGGGAGAAGGTCGTCCTCATCACCTCTCGATTCGGACCGCAGCCGAGGAGTCGACGCTGCCTGAATCCCTGGTTCAAGACCTTCATCAGCGCGCACGGCTTCGTCTCGCCGTGCAGCAGGCTCTGCTTCTACCCCGAAGCCGTCCTGGGACGCCTCCCCGAAGACCATTTCGATCGGATCTGGTTTGGGGCCCGCTACCGCCAGGCCCGTAGCTGCATCGCCGCGGGAGGGGATCCTTTCGAGGGCTGCCGCAAGCTTCCCCGGTCCCCGTAGTCCGGCCGGGGCGGCGTTCCGAGCCGCGCGGAATCGGTTGCGGGGCGGGGCCCGTTCGGTTATCATCCGGTCCGTTTCCCGCGTAGGCATCCTCTCGCCCGTCCCTTTCATGCTCCCCGGTCGCCTCACATCGTGCGTCTATCCTTCGTGCTTGTTCTGCTGGTCGCCTCGGCGCTCGCCGTCGCGATCTCCGCCGCAGCGGAGGTTCCCCCCGAGACCCTGCCGCCCCGCTCGACCCTCCCCCGCGCGGTCGATCCGAACGAGGCGCCCCTTCCGGTTCTCTCCCGCCTCCCGTTCATCGGCCGGGAGGGGGCCGCGCGGATCGGCGAGGCCCGCGGGTCGCGCGCCCTCGCCGGGCCGGAGGAGGTCGCGGGTCTTCTCGATCTGCCGGCCGACTCTCTCCCGGATCGGCTCGTCTTCCCCTCTTCCGGCCCGGCCCGCCTCGCGTTCCGCGAACGGGTGGAGCGGAACGCCTCCGGGCTTCGGATCGCGGAGTGGGCGGAGGCGCGCGCGGGCGGCTGCTCGGCCCTCCTTTACGCGGAAAGGGACCCCGGCGAGCGCCGCCTCGACGATTTCGTCTCCTGGTCCCTCTCGGGGAGGTCGGAGAGGCGCCTCCTCACGGTCGTCCTCGGAGATCTCTCCGCTCGTCTCGGGAGCGGGCTCCTCGTCGGGACGAGCGAGCCGTTCGGCGCCCCCTCCGGTTTCGCGCCCTACGAGTCGACCCGGCTCGCCGCCTACCGCTCGAGGGTCGAGAGCGCGGCGCACCGGGGGATCGGCGTCCGGCGGGCGGGTGCGGGGCGCGATCTCCTTTTTCTTGTCACCTCAACGAAAAGGGACGCGCGGGTCGACGAGGAGGGGCGCGTCTCCTCGATCGACGAGGCGGGTCTCCATCGCGACGAGAAGGAGGAGGCGCGGAGGGACCGCCTGAGCGAGCGGATCGCGGGCCTACGCGTCGAGGAGAGACGGGGCGGCCTCCGCATCGGATGGACGGCCGCCGGCGCGCTCTTCCGCCCCCCGCTCGGGGGAGGGAGCGCCGCGCGCAAACCGAAGGCGTTCCGGGGAGACCGGCTTCTCGCCTCCTCGATCGATGTCCGGCTCGAACGGCGCCGGACCCTCCTCATCGCCGAGGTCGCGCGCTCTACCTCGGGCGGCTCCGCCGGGAGGCTCTACCTTCGCCGCTCGTTCAAGGGGGCGAAGGCGCTTCTCCGCTTCCGGAACTTCTCGGGACG
>JBDRFQ010000330.1:0-3461 GCA_043818685.1 Candidatus Eiseniibacteriota bacterium | reverse complement strand
CCCGGTTCTCTTTTTCCCCGAGAAACCCTGTCGGCATCCGATTCCCTGACCCGCATTCCCTGCGTTCCTACTTTCTCAGGAACGAGAGGGATCCGGGCGACAGGTCCTTCCGGGCCGAGGAAGGGCCCCAAGGGCGAAGCGCATGAACGGCGGGGAGCGGGCGCGGCCAGGTGATCAGGCAATCGGAGGGCTCCCTCCCCCCGATCGCCGCGAGGCCCTCTTCCTTCTCTTCACCGGGATCTTCATCGGCTCCCTCGTCATCGCGAACGTGCTCGTCTTCAAGGTGTGGTCCTTCTTCGGGATCCGCCTCATCGCCGGGATCATCCCCTACCCGGTCACCTTTCTCGTGACCGACCTCGTCAGCGAGATCTACGGAAGAAAGCGGGCGAGCCTCGTCGTGTGGAGCGGCTTCGTCGCGAGCCTCTGGGTCCTCGCGGTGATCCTCCTCGCCGGGGCGGCGCCCACGGTCGGGATCGCGGGACGCGCCGCCGAGGAGGTGGACGTTCTTTACGTTTCGGTCTTCGGAATGAGCGTGCGGGCGATCTTCGCCTCGATGGTCGCCTACCTGGTCGCCCAGCTCGTCGACGTGCACGTCTTCCACTTCTGGAGGAACCTCACCGCGGGGCGCCACCTCTGGCTCCGGAACAACGGGTCGACGGTCTTCTCGCAGCTCGTGGACACGGTCCTCGTGGTCGGGATCCTCTTCGGCGGGAAGCTCGAGACCGGGGATCTCCTCGCGCTGATGGGTGGCTCGTACCTGTTCAAGGCAGCGGTCGCCCTCTTCGACACGCCGTTCTTCTACCTCGGGGTCCGTCTCTGCCGGCGGGCGGGGATCGAGCCGGCCCCGGTCGGGGAGTAGCGCCGGTCCGGCTCTCCCGGCCGCCCGTCTCCGCCGTCCCTTCATCCCTCAACGAGAAACCGGACCGCGCCCCCGGCGGTCTCCGCCTCGCCGGGCTTTCCGTTTGACCCCGGGCCGCTCCGGGACAATACTGGTGCTTTCCATCCGCCGGGGGAGGGCGCCGTGCGCGCGATCGACCTCATCGAGAAGAAGAAGCGCGGAGAGAGGCTCTCGGACAGTGAGCTCGCCTACTGGGTCCGCGGCGTCGTGGCGGGAGAGATTCCCGACTACCAGAGCGCCGCCCTCCTCATGGCGATCCGCTTCCGAGGACTCGACGAAGGGGAGACCCTCGCGCTCACCTCCGAGATGGTCCGCTCGGGAGACGTCCTCGATCTCTCCTTCCTCGGGGCGCCGACGGCGGACAAGCACTCGACCGGCGGGGTGGGGGACAAGCTCTCTTTCATCGTGGGACCGCTCGTCGCGGCGTGCGGCGTCCGCGTCCCGATGCTCTCCGGGCGGGCCCTCGGGCACACCGGGGGCACGCTCGACAAGCTCGAGTCGATCCCCGGCTACCGGACCCGGCTCCCCACCCCGCGCTTCCTCGAGATCGTCTCCGAGGTCGGGATCTCCATCGTCGGGCAGAGCGATCGTCTCGCCCCCGCGGACGGGAAGCTCTACGCCCTTCGGGACGTCACCGCGACGGTCGACTCGATTCCCCTGATCGTCTCGAGCATCCTCTCGAAGAAGATCGCGGCGGGCCCGGGAGTCCTCGTCTTCGACGTGAAGAGCGGGGACGGCGCCGTTCTCCGGGATTTGGAGGAGGGGCGCGCGCTCGCCCGATCGCTCGTGGCGGTTGCCGAGCGGCTCGGCCGAAAGGCGTCCGCGCTCATCACCGACATGTCCGCCCCGCTCGGCCGCACGGTGGGAAACGCGCTCGAGATCGCCGAGTCGATCGAGGCCTTGCGGGGGAGGGGCGAGACCGATATGATGGTGATCAGCCTGGCCCTCGCAGCGGAGATCCTCCTCCTGACCGGCCGGGCGAACGGCGATGAAGAGGCGCGCCGGCTCCTCGCGGATGCCCTCGAGGAAGGAAGCGCGCTCAATCTCTTCCGGAGAATGATCGCGGCGCACGGCGGGGAGGACGGGATCGTGGACGACCCGGGCCTCCTTCCGCGCGCGCGTTTCGTCCGCGAGATCGCCGCGGCGGGGGGAGGCACGCTCCTCTCCGTCTCTGCGCGCGCGATCGGGCTCGCGGCGATGCGCCTCGGGGCCGGGAGGGGGCGGGTCGAGGATCCGGTTTCGCCCGGGGCGGGGATCGAGGTTCTCCGGAAGCCGGGAGCGGCCGTCTCCGCCGGCGATCTCCTCGCGCGCATGCACACCGACCGCGAGGATCTCCTCGGAGAGACCGAGCCGGCCGTGCGGGGCGCGTTCCGGGTCGGCGAGGGGAAGCCGGACGAACGGCGGTTCATCATCGAGCACGTCCGGGGATCGAGCGCGGGAGGGTAGCCCATGCAGAAGGAGAGTGTCGCGGGCCGTATCGGCGAGGAGGAGGTCCAGGTCTACATCCCCGAGGAGGAGATCCAGAAGAAGGTCGCCGAGCTCGGGGCGATGATCACGAGGGACTACGAGGGGAAGGACCTCTTCGTCGTCGCTGTTCTCCGGGGCGCGATCTTCTTCGCGGTCGATCTCGTCCGGCAGATCGATCTTCCTCTCGTTCTGGATTTCGTTCAGATCTCGAGCTACGGAGACTCGACGGAGTCGGATGGCCGGGCGAAGATCACGCGGGAGCTCGACCTGTCGATCCGCGACAAGGACGTCCTCGTCGTGGAGGACATCGTCGACACGCGCCACACCCTCTTCAACCTCCTCAGCTTTCTCCGTTCGAAGTTCCCGAGGAGCATCCGGGTCTGCACGCTGCTCAACAAGAGGGAGAGGGCTGAGAGGGAGATCCCGCTCGACTACGTCGGCTTCTCGATCGAGAACAGGTTCGTGATCGGGTACGGCCTCGACTACGCGCAGCGGTACCGGAATCTCCCGTTCGTCGGGGTGATCATCAAGGGGGGCGAGGCGATTCGATGAGGGACGAGGCGTCGATCGAGCGGATCGTCGAGAAGGTCCTCGCGCGGCTCGGAACGAGAGAGGCGGAGGGACCGAACCTCGACGGCCGTTCCTGCTCCGCCTGCCTCTCGCCGGGCCGATGCGCCTCGATCTGCCCCGAGACGACCGCCACGATCGTCCGCGAGGGAGCGGACCGGGTCTCGAGCGCGCCGGTCGGCGCCGGCGGCGTCCCGAAAGACGTGGCCGGCCTCATCGACCACACGATCCTTCGGGCGAACGCGACCCGCGCCGAGATCGAGGCGCTTCTGGAGGAGGCCAAGCGGTTCCGCTTCGCCTCGGTCTGCGTGAACCCCTGCTGGGTGCGGCTCTGCAGGGATGCCCTCGAGGGGAGCGGCGTGCTCGTCTGCACGGTGGCCGGCTTCCCGCTCGGCGCGAGCGCCGCGCTCACGAAGGCCTTCGAGACGCGCCGGGCCTGCCTCGACGGGGCCGAGGAGATCGACATGGTGATCAACGTACCGCTGGGCATTCCCGTGCTGGAGGACAAGATCGTCCAGCGCGCGACGGT
>JBDRFQ010000329.1:0-5014 GCA_043818685.1 Candidatus Eiseniibacteriota bacterium | reverse complement strand
CCTCCGCGTCGAAGACGCGGAAGGAAACCCGCTGGCGCTCTCCGATCTTCGCGGCAAGGTCGTCCTCGTCGATTTCTGGGCGACCTGGTGCGGGCCGTGCCGGCGCGCTCTTCCGCACCTGGAGGAGATCCGCCGCGAGGTGGAGAGCGAGGACTTCGTCGTCCTTCCCGTGAACGTATGGGAGAGATCGAAGGGGGACGAACGCCGTGAGGCGGTCGCGGAGAACTGGGAAGAGCTCGGGCTCACGATGCCGTACTACCTCGATCCGGACCAGGAGGGATCCGACGCGACGACCGCCACGGACCGGTTCCAGGTGTCCGGCATCCCGACCTCCTTCCTGATCGACAGGGAGGGGAGAATCCTCTTCAAGACGGTCGGCTTCGGCGGGGAGGCGAGCGGGGAGGAGCTTCGGGCCAAGATCGAGTTCGCACTCGAACGGCCCTCCCCCGGCGCATAGGCCGGGGCGAACCCCTAGGGTCCGACCATGAACATTCTGATGCTCCTCGTCGGCCTCGGCACCCTGATCGTCGGGGCCGAGGCGCTTGTTCGGGGCGGGTCGCGCCTCGCCGCGCGGTTCGGTGTGCCGCCCCTCATCGTCGGGCTCACGGTGGCCGCCTACGGGACCGGGTCGCCGGAGATGGCGGTGAGCCTTCGGGCGGCCCTCGCGGGACAGGCGGACATCGCGGTCGGCAACATCGCGGGAAGCAACATCCTGAACGTGCTGGTGGTGCTCGGGGTTGCGGCGCTCCTCCGCCCGCTCGCCGTCGACACGAGGCTGGTCCGTCGCGACGTGCCGGTTCTGATCGCGGCTTCGGCGCTCTTCCTCGTGCTCTCTCTCGACGGAAGCCTCGGCCGGCTCGACGGCGTTCTTCTCGCGCTCGGCGGCGCCGGCTACACCATCCTCGTCGTCCGGGGCGCTTCCAGGCACCCGCGCCGATCCGCGCCGGGATACCCCGGACCCCGGTCGCTCGCGGGCGGGCCGTTTCTCTCGGCCGCTTTCGTGCTCGCCGGGCTCGCCCTGCTCGTTCTGGGGGCGCACTGGCTTGTCACAGCGGCGGTCGCGATCGCGCGCTCGCTCGGGGTGAGCGAGCTTCTCATCGGCCTGTCGATCGTTGCCGTCGGAACCTCTCTTCCCGAGCTCGCCACGTCCATCGTGGCCGCGTTCCGGGGAGAGAGAGACATCGCCGTGGGAAACGTCGTCGGAAGCGGAATATTCAACATCCTGATCGTTCTCGGCGTCTCGGCGCTTCTCTCCCCGGCCCGGATCGGAATCGCGACGAGCGCCCTCCGCTTCGACATCCCGCTTGCCCTCGCCGCCGCGGTCGTCTGCCTTCCCGTCTTCTTCACCGGCCACACGATCTCGCGCTGGGAAGGCGGGCTGTTTCTCGGGAGCTATGTGCTCTACGCCTGGCTTCTGGGGCTTCGCGCGGCGGGGGCGGGCGACCGGTCCGTCCTCGTCTTCGGCCTGGTGGTCGGGGGCGTGGTTCTCGCGGCCGTCGTGTGGATGTTGGCGCGCCTTGCCTTGCGAAGGGGCGTGTCGTAGAGTGAAGCCGCAGCGCCCGCACGGCAGGCTCCGGGCGCGGGAATCGGGGAGGAGCGAGTGTCCTACGAACCGAAACCGATCGGCACCTCGCGGGTCCGCCTTCCGGACGACCTGGTCGAGCTCGTCGAGCTTCTCGCGCGGAACAACCATGACATCTGGGCGCGGGAGCGGATGGCGGACGGCTGGACCTTCGGGCTGAAGCGAAACGACGACGCGAAAGAGCATCCCGACCTCGTTCCGTACGAGGACCTCTCCGATGAGGAGAAGAAGTACGACCGGGAGACGGTTCTCGGAACGCTGAGGGCGATACTCGCTCTCGGCTACCGAATCGAGAGAGCTGCCCCCCGGGGGGCGCCCGGGAGTCGCGGGGAGGGATCATGACGCCCCGGGGAGCGAAAGGGGCCGGTTTGCGGCGCTCGCGAGACCCCCTCCTTTCTCTCCCCGGGATCGGTCCGAGCCTGGCGGGCGATCTTCGCGAGCTCGGATTCCGGGCCCCGCCCGACCTCCGCGACCGCGATCCGGAGAGGATGTTCCGGGATCTCTGCGCGCGGCGAGGAGGCCCGATCGATCGGTGCGTTCTCTACGCGTTTCGGTGCGCGGTCTACTTCGCGAGCAACGACACGCACGATCCCGATCTCCTGAAATGGTGGAACTGGAAGGATCGCGCGAATCAGGCGCCGCCGGATGCTCCCGCCGGGCTGCGGCGCGGGCGCCGGTGACCGCTTCACCCTTCTTCTTCTGTGGATCCGCTCTTTCGCCGGCGCCGGGAGAATAGATGAAGATCGAGTTCAAGCCGATCGGCGTGATCCGAACACCCTTCAAGGAGCTTGAGGGGATGCCGATTCAGCCGACCGGCGCCGCCGGCGTTCGGGGTACCGTGGAGGTGCTTCCCGATCTCGCCGAGGGCCTCGAGGATCTCGAGGGATTCTCCCACGTGGTCTTGATCTACCACTTTCATCGGGCGGCCCCCCCGAAGCTGAGGGTGACACCCTTCCTCGACTCGGAGAAGCGAGGGGTCTTCGCCACGCGCGCACCGTCGAGGCCGAACCCGATCGGGCTTTCGGTGGTTCGGCTCGTCCGCGTCGAGGGGGCCACGCTTCACGTGGAAAACGTGGACATCCTCGACGGCACGCCCCTTCTCGACATCAAGCCGCACGTTCCGGATCTGGACGCCCCGCGCGCCGATCGGCTCGGCTGGCTGGAGCGGAGGAGGCGAGCCGCCTCCAAGAAGAAGGCGGACGACCGCTTCGCCTGAACGGGATCCGCGCGGAGCTCTCGATCACCCCTCGATCGCCGACGTGCAGAACGCGCAGCGCCTTGCCTTGATCGCGATCGTGGAGAGGCAGTGCGGGCACTCCCTCGTCGTCGGCGCGGCGGGGGGCGCCTCCTCCTGCCTCTTCAGGCGGTTGATGTTCCGGATGAGGAGGAACACGGCGAAGGCGACGATCAGGAAGCTGATGATCGTGTTGATGAAGATTCCGTAGTTCAGCGTGACGGCTCCTGCCTCGCTCGCTTCGGCGAGCGAGGCGAACTCTCTCCCGCCTCCTTTCAGAACGATGAACAGGTTCGAGAAATCGACGTTGCCGAGGAGAAGGCCGATCGGCGGCATCAGGACGTCCTTGACGAGCGATGCGACGATTCCGCCGAACGCCCCGCCGATGATGATCCCGACCGCCATGTCGACGACGTTGCCACGCATCGCGAATTCCTTGAACTCCTTGAACACACCCGCCTCCTTTCTGCTTTCTGCGAGAACGATCTCGGCGGGATCGCTCTCTTGGGTCGATGCGATCTTGCGGCAAGCGATCTCGGGCAGTCAAGGGAGTCGGCCCACCGGGCGCCGGCCCGTCTACGCCTTCAGCTCCTTGATCGCGAGCTTCTCCATGTGCATCTCGCCGACGCCGAGCTCGTACGCCTCGCGAATGTGCCGGATCCTCTCCGGCGGGATTTCGTGAAAGCGGGTCGAGTAGGCGTCCACGGCGACCTGGTCGATCCCCGCGATCACCGTCTGCGGGCGGATGACCCGCCCCGGTCCGCCCGGCCCGTTCGAGAGGAGGACGTTGTTCGCGTCCATGATCACCAGGCTGTGCGGAACCGCGGACGCGAGCTCGGCGATGCAGCGTTCGATGTCGGTCCTGTGGAAGTAGATCCGGTCCCAGTTCACCCCCATGAGGTTTTTCATCGCGAAGGTCACACGCGTCTGTCCGTGATGCTTCGCGATCGGCATGTTGATGAAGACGTTCGCGTCGATGATGTCCTTCGCGATCTCCACCGTCTGCAGAACGCGCCCCCGCGGGACCGGGATCTCCTGAAACTCCTCGTGCCGGTTCTCGAGCGCCTTGACCGTTCCGCCCGCCCGCTCAACGGCGGCGGCCGTTCCGTTTTCGGCGAAGGAACTCATCCCGTCGTGGCTGAGGACGACGACCTCCCTCGCCCCTGCGGCGAAGCAGTCGCGGACGACCGCCTCGACCATCTCCGGATGCGTGTTGACCGCCATTTCGGGCGGATTCGCGCCGACCGGGTTCGGCTTCACCACGACCTTGTCCCGGGCGTGGACGAACTTCCCGAAGCCCCCGAGCGCGTTGACGGCGGCGCGGCAGTTGTCGACCGGCGAGGGCCCTCTCGCGACCGCGAGGTCGATCGGGGGGCGGTAGCGCGCCAGCCCGGCGGGGAACGCGCGGCCGGAGATCGCAGCGGAGCCGACCGCGACCCCGGCCCCGATGGCGGCGGACCGTTTCAGGAATTCACGCCTTGAAATGTTCATGTCCATGAGATGTCTCCTCTCGGCCCGAAGCCTCTACGGAGCGCGAAGCTCCTCGAGCGCCGCCCGCGCCTGGTCCGCCTGGGCCCCCGTGGGGCTGAGCTCCAGAAATCGTTCGTACGCGTCGATCGATTTGGCCTTGTCTTGCAGCTCGCGGTGCGCCCGCCCGAGCATGAAGTACGAGTTGGCGAAGGCCGGGTCGATCGCGACCGCCTTCTCGTACTCGCGGGCCGCCTCCTCGAAGCGTCCCGCCTCGAGGAACCCTTCTCCCATGCTGTCGTGCGCGTTCGCCTCCTCCGGTGCGGCCTCGACATACCTTTGGAAGTACGGGATCGCCGACTCCGGCTCCCCGCGCCCGAGGTAGAGATAGCCGATCTGGTTCATCACGCGGGTGTCGTCCGGGTGCCGGTCGAGGTAGAACCGGAACGACTCGAGCGCCTCGTTGCCGTTCCCCGCCTGCAGGTGCGCGTATCCGAGCTGAAGGCGAACGACGTCGTTCTCCGGATCGAGCGCGGCGGCCTTCCCGAGGACCTCGATCGCGCGGCCGTGCGCCCGGGAGCGGAGGTAGAGGCTCCCGAGCTGGCCGAGGAGACCCGGGTCGTCCGGGTTCTCTCGAACGCGCCGCTCCAGGTCGGCCGCCGGGGCCCAGTCACGCTCGAGGGTCTGTTCGGCGGCCTCTCTCCGCTGCCCGTCCGGGTACTTGTCGATGA
>JBDRFQ010000328.1:0-2325 GCA_043818685.1 Candidatus Eiseniibacteriota bacterium | reverse complement strand
AAGCGCGCGCTCGACGAGATCGATCCGGAGGAGACGCCCGAGGGGAGGCGGCCCGCCCTCTGCGGCATCGTCCCGGGGGGGGTGGACGGGGGGCTCCGGCGGCGGAGCGCGGAGGAGATCGGCGAGATCGGGTTCCCCGGGTACGCGGCGGGAGGGCTCTCGGTCGGGGAGCCGAAGGACGCGTTCTTCGAGGCGGTGGCGTTCACCGCGCCCCTTCTCCCCGCGGAGAGGCCGCGCTATCTCATGGGGGTCGGGTTTCCCGAGGACATCCTCGCCGGAATCGCTTCAGGGTTCGATCTTTTCGATTGCGTTCTTCCGACGCGGATGGCCCGGAACGGAACGATGCTCACCACGCGCGGCCGCCTCGTCGTGAAGAACGGCACCTACGCGAGGGACGACCGCCCCCCCGACCCGGAGTGCGACTGCCCGGCCTGCCTGCGGTTCAGCCGTGCCTTCATCCGGCATCTCTTTTCCGTCGGGGAGATCCTCGCCCTCCGGCTCGCCACGCTCCACAACCTCCGCTTCTACTTCCGCTTCATGGAGCGGGCGAGGGAGGCGATCCAGGCAGGCGCCTTCTCCGCCTGGTCGGCGGCCTTCCTCGAGACCTACCGCTCGGGAGAGGGAGTCCGATAGCCGCCCCTCTCGTGATAGAATAGGAGGAGGGAGCGACCGGCTCCCCGGACGCCCAAACACCGAAACGAAAAGGGGAGGACTCCTCATGCGGATGCCGCGCCGTTCCTTTGGGCCGTTTCCCCTTCTCCTCTCCGCCCTCCTCCTGCTCTCCGCCCGCTCAGGCGCCGAAGACTTCCTCAACCAGCGTCTCAACCAGGACGCCACGACGGAGCTGCAGAACGAGCAGCAGATCGCGGTGAACCCGGCGGACCCGAACAACATGGTCGCGGTCTGGCGCGACTTCCGTCTCGGCTATCGGCAGGTCGGCTGGGCCTGCACGTTCGACGGGGGCTACACGTGGACCGAGGGCGGGCTCTTTCAGGAGCCGAACTACCCCTGGCAGAGCGATCCCGCGCTGACCGCATCGGTGGGCGGCGTCTTCTACGCGGTGCTTCTCTCCTACACGAGCACCTCCGAGCCGAACGGGCTCTTCCTCTACCGCTCGACGGACGGAGGCGCCACGTGGGGGGCGCCGCTCGAGGTGATCGACCAGGTCCCGGCCGTGTTCGAGGACAAGGAGTTCGTTGCCTGCGACCGGACCGGCGGGGCGCACGACGGCAACCTCTACGTGGCGTGGTCCCGCTTCGGCTACTCGAGCGACATCGTCTTCCGCCGCACCGCGAACGGGGGAATGACGTGGGGGCCCGTTCTCGCGGTGGACGACGACAACGGCTCGCAGTTCCCGATCCCGGTCGTCGGGCGGGGCGGGGAGGTGTTCGTCGCCTGGTCGAACTACTACGATGAGGTAATCAAGATCGATGTGTCAAACGACGGAGGGGTCTCTTTCGGAACGGACCGGACTGTGACGGGCGTCTACTCCGTGTACAACGTCCTGAACGGAGACATCAACGCGTACGCGTCTCCCCACATGGACGCGGACATCACGGACGGCCCGCACGCCGGGCGTCTCTACCTCGCCTTCATGGACCGCCGCGGCGGATCCGGCGACTTCGACATCTGGGTCATGACGAGCGACGACGGCGCCCTTCACTGGAGTGCGCCGGCGCGCGTGAACGACGATCCGTTCAACAACGGCCGGGATCAGTTCCTTCCGTGGCTCACCGTGGACAACCTTGGGGTCGTCACGATCGTGTTCCTCGATCGCCGTCACGATCCGGCGAACCGGACCTACCACTGCTATCTCGCGCAGTCTCTCGACGGGGGCGCGACCTGGTCCCCCAACGTCCGGGTGAGCACCGAGCCGTCGGACCCGGTGCACGCGCTCCGCGAAGCGGCCGGACCGGCCGCTGAGACCGCAGGGAAGAGCGGGGACGTATCGAGCGCGGCGGCTCCCTCGGTCTCCCGGGCCGGCCTTCTCGGCGAGTACATCGGGGTCGCGAGCTGGGACGGGTATCCGGTGCCGGTCTGGACCGACATCCGGAACCTCCACCAAGACACCTACGCGGGCTACCCGCTCGTGAAGACGCGGGTCGCCGAAAGAAAGGCGGCGTCGTTCCGTCCCGAGCTCGCCGTGGCGCCCCACCCGGTCCGGATCGGCGGAGAGGCGACCGTCCGCGCGCCCTTCGGAGGAGGCGTGCTCCATATGTACGATGTGAGGGGGCGGCTCGTACGGAGCTTCCCGTTCGGCTCCCGCACGATCTCGCTCTCCGTACTCGGCGGGAGGGGATGGGGGGGGAGGGGCGGGCCCTCCGC
>JBDRFQ010000327.1:0-3421 GCA_043818685.1 Candidatus Eiseniibacteriota bacterium | reverse complement strand
AAGGGACCGAGGAAAAGGGCGAAGAGCGAGGAGACGGGCGAGAAGCCGGCGGCGCCCGCGGAGGAGAGCGCTTCTTCTCCTGGGGCGGCCTCGCAGGAAGCGGGGGAGCTTCCGGCCGGGGAGGAGGAGGCGCTCCGGGGGCGTGTGGAGGAGCTGACCGACAAGTGGCTCCGCGCGGCGGCCGACCTCGACAACTACAAGAAGAGAACGGCGCGGGAACGGGAGAGGGACCTCTGGCTCGCGCGCGCGGGGGTCGCCCATCCTCTCCTCGAGGTTCTGGACGATCTCGAACGCGCTCTGGCGGAAGAGAACGCGGATCCGGACGCCTTCCGCCGAGGAGTCGCTCTCATCCGGCAGAAGTTCCTCGCGGCCCTTTCGAGCGTGGGCGTGGAGCCGTTCCCCTCTGTCGGCCAACCGTTCGATCCCGGCAAGCACGAGGCCCTGCACCGGATCCCATCCGCCGACGTGGCCGAGGGGCATGTGGCGGCCGAAATACGGCGCGGCTATCGTTCGGGAGAGAGGGTGCTCAGGCCCGCCCTTGTCGCGGTCGCCGGTCCGGCCGAGGAGGCGGAAGAACCGGATGATGATGATGATGAATAGAGAGCCGAGGAGGAATCGGATATGGGCAAAGTAATCGGAATCGATCTGGGGACGACGAACTCGTGCGTCGCCGTCGTTCTGGAGGGGGGAGAGGCGACGGTCATCCCGAACCCGGACGGCGGGAGAACGGCCCCGTCGATCGTCGCCTTCACCAAGGAGGGGGAGAGGCTCGTCGGCCAGGTCGCGAAGCGCCAGGCGGTCACCAACCCGGAAAACACGGTCTTCTCGATCAAGCGCTTCATGGGACGCCGCGTGGCGGAGGTGGGCGAAGAGACGAAGCTCGTCCCCTTCAAGGTGATCGAGGCGAAGAACGGCGACGCGTGGGTCGATCTGCCGAACACCGGACGTTCCCACTCGCCCCCCGAGATCTCCGCAATGATCCTCCAGTATCTGAGGAAAGCGGCGGAGGACTACCTCGGCGAAGAGGTGAAAGAGGCGGTCATCACGGTGCCGGCCTACTTCAACGACTCGCAGAGGCAGGCGACCAAGGACGCGGGACGGATCGCCGGACTCGACGTGAAGCGGATCATCAACGAGCCGACGGCGGCGGCGCTTGCCTACGGGCTCGACAAGAAGAAAGACGAGAAGATCGCGGTTTTCGACCTGGGCGGCGGGACTTTCGACATCTCGATCCTCGAGCTCGGCGAGGGGGTCTTCGAGGTGAAGTCGACGAACGGGGACACGCACCTCGGAGGGGACGACTTCGACCAGCGCGTGATCAACCACGTGGCGGACGAGTTCCAAAAGCAGACCGGGATCGATGTCCGCAAGGACAAGATGGCGCTGCAGCGGTTGAAAGAGGCGTCCGAGAAGGCGAAGTGCGAGCTCTCCAGCACGATGCAGACGACGGTGAACCTCCCCTTCATCACGGCGGACGCCTCCGGCCCGAAGCACCTTGACATCACGCTGACCCGCTCGAGGCTCGAGCAGCTGACCGCCGACCTCGTGGAGAGGACGATCGGTCCTTGCCGGCGCGCTCTCGAGGACTCCGGCGTCGGCGCGGGGGAGATCGACGAGGTGATCCTCGTGGGCGGCGCGACCCGGATGCCGGCGGTGCAGGAGGCGGTGAAGAAGCTCTTCGGCAAGGAGCCGAACAGGAGCGTGAACCCGGACGAGGTCGTCGCGGTCGGCGCGGCGATCCAGGGTGGAGTGCTGGCGGGCGAGCTGAAGGACGTCCTCCTTCTCGACGTGACGCCGCTCTCGCTCGGGATCGAGACCCTCGGCGGGGTGATGACGCGGCTCATCGACCGGAACACGACGATCCCGACCCGAAAGAGCCAGATCTTCTCGACCGCGGCGGACAACCAGCCGGCGGTCAGCATCCACGTGCTCCAGGGGGAGCGCGAGATGGCGGGGGACAACCGGACGCTGGCGCGCTTCGATCTCACGGATATCCCGCCGGCGGCCCGGGGCGTGCCGCAGATCGAGGTGACGTTCGACATCGACGCGAACGGCATGGTGCACGTCTCGGCGAAGGACCTCGGAACGGGGAAAGAGCAGAGGATCCGCATCCAGGCGTCGAGCGGCCTCGAGGAGTCCGAGGTGAAGCGGATGGTCTCGGACGCGGAGATCCACGCCGGCGAGGACAAGAAGAAGCGCGAGATGATCGAGACGAAGAACCGGGCGGACCAGCTCGCCTACGCCGCCGAGAAGACCCTCCGCGATCACGGGGAGAAGATCGACGCCGAGACGAGAAAGAAGGTCGAGGACGCGATCAACGACCTGAAGGAGGCGATCAAGAGCGAGGACGCGGTCCGGATGCGGCGGAAGATGGAGGAGCTGGAGAAGGCCTCCCACACGCTGGCCGAGAAGGTTTATGCGCAAACGACGGGAGGCGGGGGCCCCGCGGGGCGGCCCGACGGGGAGGCGGGGTCGTCGTCCGGCAAGAGCACCGACGAGGCGGTCGAGGCCGACTTCGAGGTCGTGGACGACGAGGAAGGGAAGAAGGAGTAACAGGGACGGGGCTCGCGGGCCATGGAAACGAGAATGTCGAAGCGGGATTATTACGAGGTCCTCGGTGTCGAACGGGACGCCTCCGGGGAGGAGATCAAGAAGGCGTACCGGAAGCTCGCGCTCAAGCACCACCCGGACCGGAACCAGGGCGACAAGGACGCTGAGGAGAGGTTCAAGGAGGCGACCGAGGCCTACGAGGTTCTCCGCGACAAGGAGAAGCGATCCCGCTACGACCAGGTCGGGCACGCCGGTCTGGAGGGAGCGTTCGGGGGCGGAGGATTCGGGGGCGGATTCGGGGGGGGGTTCGACCTGAACGACGCGCTCCGAGCCTTCATGCGCGATTTCGGGGGGGCAGGGTTCGGGGACCTGTTCGGCTTCCGGGAGGAGCGCGGAGCGCGCGGCGCCCAGCGCCGGGGAAGGGACATCCAGATCCGGCTTCGGCTCGCGCTCGAAGAGATCGCCGAGGGTGTCGAGAAGAAGATCAAGGTCCGTCTCCGCCTCCGCTGCGATGCATGCCGGGGGAGCGGCGCCGCCTCCGGAGAAGGGTCCCGGACCTGCCCGGAGTGCCGGGGGACGGGCGAGAGGCGACAGGTCCAGCGGTCGTTCCTCGGCCATCTGGTGAACGTGACCCCGTGCCCGGTCTGCGCGGGGGAGGGGAGCATCCTCGATTCCCCGTGCGGAACCTGCCGCGGCGAGGGTCTCGTCGAGAAGCAACAGACCGTCTCGGTGCGTATCCCCGCTGGGGTCTCCACGGGGAACTACCTCACCCTCCGCGGGAAGGGGAACGCGGGGCGGCGCGGGGGGCCCGAAGGGGATCTCATCGTCGTGATCGAAGAAGAGCCTCACGACACCTTCGCGCGCCACGGCG
>JBDRFQ010000326.1:0-3855 GCA_043818685.1 Candidatus Eiseniibacteriota bacterium | reverse complement strand
CCGGCGGCTACGCGAAGGAGCTCACGGAGGAGACGAAGAAGAAGCAGCAGGAGCTCATGTCCGACCACGTGCGCGACTCCGACGTGGTGATCACCACCGCGGCGGTTCCCGGAAAGCGCGCGCCGATGCTGATCCCGGAGTCGGTCGTCAAGGGGATGCGCCCCGGGTCGGTCATCGTCGACATCGCCGCCGAGAAGGGCGGCAACTGCGAGGTCACCGTTCCCGGCGAGACGGTAACGAAGCACGGCGTGATCGTCATCGGCGCCACGAATCTCGCCACTTCGCTCCCGACGCACGCCAGCCAGATGTACTCGAAGAACGTCATCACTTTTCTCTGTCATCTCGTCAAAGACGGATCGCTCCAGCTCAATCTCGAAGACGAGATCACGAAGGGCACGCTGGTGGCCCGAGGGGGCAAGGTGGTTCACCCCGCCGTCCTCGAAGCGATCAGCAAGGGCTAAAGGAGGAGCGAAGCGAAATGGACCCGATCTCGGTGCTGGTTCTCTTGCTGACGATCTTCGTGCTCGCGGTCTTCGTGGGCTTCGAGATCATCACCAAAGTTCCTCCGACCCTCCACACGCCTCTCATGTCCGGGTCGAATGCGATCTCGGGGATCACCGTGATCGGTGCGATTCTCTCGGCGGGGTATAAGCACACGCAGCTGACCGCTTGGCTTGGCTTCGCCGCGCTCGTCTTCGCCATGATCAACGTGGCGGGCGGGTTTCTCGTCACCGACCGTATGCTCTCCATGTTCAAGAAGAAGGACTGAGGGGTGAGCCGTGAGCCTGATTAGCATCATTCAGAATCTCGGATACCTGCTCGCCTCGATCCTCTTCATCCTCGGCCTGAAGGGGCTCGCGCACCCCAGGACCGCCGTGCGGGCGAACCGCACGGGCGCCCTCGGCATGCTGATCGCGATCGTCGTGACGCTGATCGGCAAGGGGATGAGCTTCGAGTACATCGTCGGCGGGATCGTGGTCGGCGGCGTCGTCGGCACGGTCATGGCGCTGAAAACCCCGATGACCGGCATGCCCCAGATGGTGGCGATCCTCAACGGGTTCGGAGGTCTCGCCTCGGCGCTCGTCGGCGGCGCCGCCCTCATCGAGGGGCCGCAGTCGGGGATCTCCTCGACCCAGTTCACCATCGCGATCGGCGCATCCGCGCTCATCGGCGCGGTGACGCTCACCGGAAGCCTCCTCGCCTTCGCGAAGCTCCAGGAGATCATGACGGGGAACGCGATCCTCTACCCGGGCCAGCAGATCGTGAAGGCGCTTCTCGGTGCGGTTTGCCTCGCGCTCGTCGTGATGATCGTGGCGAACCCGGCGAACCACCTCCTCTACCTGGTGCTCTGCGTGGCCGCGGCCGTCCTCGGCGTCCTCGTCGTCATCCCGATCGGCGGGGCGGACATGCCGGTGGTGATCGCGCTTCTGAACTCGTACTCCGGCCTCGCCGCGGCCGCGACCGGGTTCGTCCTCTCGAACACCGTGCTCATCATCGCGGGCTCCCTGGTCGGCGCATCGGGCATCATCCTCACGATGATCATGTGCAAGGCGATGAACCGCTCCCTCGGGAACGTCCTCTTCGGATCGTGGGGCGCGGCGGCCGAGGGCGTGAAGGGCGCCGGCATGGAGATCTACGAGGGGAAGGTCAAGAGCACGTCCGCCGACGAGGTGGCCATGATCCTCGCCGGCGTGAGCAAGGTCGTGTTCGTTCCGGGATACGGCCTCGCGGTCGCCCAGGCGCAGCACGCCACGCGCGATCTCGCGAACATGCTGAAGGAGCGCGGCATCGACGTGAAGTACGCGATCCACCCGGTGGCGGGCCGCATGCCCGGCCACATGAACGTGCTCCTCGCCGAGGCGGACGTGCCCTACGACGAGCTCGTCGAGATGGACGTGATCAACCCGCAGCTTGCGCAGACGGACGTCGCGATCGTTCTCGGGGCGAACGACGTCGTGAACCCGATCGCGCGGGACGATCCGAACAGCCCGATTGCGGGGATGCCGATCCTCGACGTCGACAGGTGCAAGACGGTCGTCGTCGTGAAGCGCTCCCTGAGCCACGGCTTCGCGGGCATCCCGAACCCGCTCTTCGCGCTGCCGAACACTTTGATGTTCTTCGCGGACGCGAAGAAGGCGCTCCTCGACACGATCGCCGCCTTGAAAGAGCAGTAGAAGGCGCCGGACGAGAAACGAAAGAGGCCCCGCGTCGCGTGGATCGAGCGGCGCGGGGTCTCGCTTTGAGGGACGGGAGCGCGTCAGGGGGACTGAGAATCGGGCCTTCCGGCGGGCGTGGGCCCGGTCTGCGCGAAAGATACTCCGTTTCGGAACCGATGCCCTCGCGATCGTCTGGAACGGGCCGTTTGACAGGGGGACGGCGCCTTGCTATCTAGATGGGGTTCGTCGGGCCCGCGGGTCCCGCGGAGAGGAGAGATAATCCCATGAAAAAGAGGGAGTTCCGGGCGCGATGCAATGAGGGCGAGGAGCGCTTCGCGCTCGTCACCGGAGGGTCCCGGGGGATCGGGCGGGCCACCGCACTCCGTTTCGCCGAGCACGGCACCCATGTCGCCTTCTGCTACTTCACCAGCCGGGGCAAGGCGTCCGAGACGGCCAAGGAGGTCGAGGAGAGGGGCGTCCGCGCCCTCCCGATCCGCGCGAACATGGGAAGCGAGGAGAACATCGACAAGATGTTCGACGTCGTCGAGAGGGAGTTCGGCGCGCTCGACATCCTCGTCGCGAACGCGGCGACCGGCGTCCTCCGGCCGACGCTCGAGGTGACCAACAAGGAGTGGGACCGGGTGATGCACATCAACCTCCGATCCCTCTTCCATTGCGCGAAGCGCGCCGTCCCGCTCATGAAAGGGAGGCCGGACCCCCGCATCGTCTCGCTGACGAGCATGGGCTCGACGCGGACGATCGAGAACTACGCGGCGGTCGGGACGTCGAAGGCGGCGATCGAGTCGCTCACCCGCTATCTCGCCGTCGAGCTGAAGCCGAAGGGGATCACGGTGAATGCCGTGTGCGCGGGAATCGTCGACACCGATTCGCTCAAGCTCTTCCCCGGGCGCGACAAGATGATCGAGCACTGCCGCCTGCACACGCCCGGCGGCAAGGTGGGGACGCCGGAGGACATCGCGAAGGTGATCTGCCTCCTCTGCTCGCCCGAGGCGGGGTGGATCGTCGGCCAGACGATCATCGCCGACGGCGGCTACGCGCTGAAAAGCTAGGGTCGGGCTCGGCGGGACGCGGTCTCCCGAGGGACCCGACTGCTCTCGGCATTGTCGCACGGCGGGTCCTGTCGCCCACACCCCGCTCGTGCGCCGGCCAGTCGCGCCTACGCACTTGGTGGCCGCGCCCTTCGCGGGCGCCCGTGTGCGCCACCCGCCATGGCTTCGTTATCGGAGCGATCCCTCGGGAGACCGCGGTCCGCCTCGCTGGTGACGGGGTGAGCCGTTACCCGGATCAAGAGGTATCAGGTACGCAATTCACGGCGCGTAGACGAAATCCCTGAGAGAACTCTGCGCGACCGGCTCGCCCCCTCCGTTCGCCGCGATCACCTGCCAGAAGTAGATCCCCGCCGAAGGAAAGACACTCCTCCAGTCGGCCGGCGGTTCGAACATGTTGTCGGTGAGACCCGGCCACTCGTGAAGAACCTCCGCCTCCGCGTCGATCAGGACGAGCGTGTAGGAGGCCGCCCCGGGAAAGTGATACCAGGTGAAGCGTTCGGGCACGGCGCGGAGACCGGGACCGGGGTAGTGGAGCTTCACGTAGCTGTGCTCCGTCATCTCCTCCACATCGGGCGCCGCGGGTAGGGGCGGCGGGGTTGCCGGCGCCGCCCCCTCGCCCCAGGGCGACG
>JBDRFQ010000325.1:0-2898 GCA_043818685.1 Candidatus Eiseniibacteriota bacterium | reverse complement strand
CATTGTTTCCGTACTGGAGGCTCTTCCGATTTGTTTGGTGTTCCCGCGGTCTCCCGGGTACCCCTTCGCCTTCTGGTGATGGTGCTTGTGAGGCGGGGCGCCCGGCGGGCCGCTCTTCGCTCTCGGCATGTTCGTCTCTCTCTCCGCGGAAGCTCCCGATCGGGACGCTCCGCCCTCTAGTCGTTCCTCTCGCCCGCCCCGGTCTCCTCGAGGACGGGCGCCTTCTCTTTCTTCCCCTCGGGCGGCTTCGCCCTTGCCCGCGGCGAGAGAACGAGCGTCATCGTTCTCCCCTCCATCCGCGTGGGGACCTCCACCGCTCCGTACTCTCCCGCGTCCGCCACGAACCGATCGAGGATCCGGCGGCCGATGTCCAGGTGGGCCATCTCGCGCCCGCGGAAGAGGATCGTCACCTTCACCTTGTCGCGGCCCTCGAGGAAGCGGATCGCGTTGCGGAGCTTGAACTGATAGTCGTGCTCCTCGATCTTCGGACGCAGCTTGACTTCCTTCAGATGGGTGACGTGCTGCTTCCGCTTCGCTTTCTGGGCGCGCTTGGCTTGTTGATACTTGAACTTCCCGAAGTCCATGATGCGGCAGACTGGGGGCCTCGCGCTCGCGGCGACCTCGACCAGATCGAGCCCCCTCTCCTCGGCCATCGCCAGGGCCTGCTCGGTCGGGACGACCCCGATCTGCTCGCCGTCGTCGCCGACGAGCCGCACCGTCGGAACCCGGATCCTCCGGTTCACCCGGACATCTAGCTGTTTGATCGTGTCCCCTCCCTAGGAGCGAGGCCCGTCTCCCGCCGCTCGATCTCGCCCCGAATCCGTTGAATGAACTCCTCCACCGGAAGAACGCCCGTCTCGCCCTCCCCGCGCTTCCGCACGGAGACGGTTCCCGCCGCCGCTTCCCGCCCCCCGAGGATCAGGAGATACGGGACCCTCTCCTCGCGGCCCTTCCGGATCTTGTTCCCGAGCGTCTCGTTCGCGTCGTCGACCCGCGCGCGAATGCCGGCCGCGCGGAGCTTCTCCTCCACTCGGCCGGCGTACGTGTTCTCCTTCTCGGAGACCGGCAGGAGACGGGCCTGCTCGGGCGCGAGCCAGACCGGGAACGCGCCGGCGTAGTGCTCGACCAGGCACCCGAAGAACCGCTCGAAGCTCCCCAGAAGCGCCCGGTGGATCATGATCGGACGGTGCTCGGCGCCGTCCGGGCCGCGATACGCGAGATCGAAACGCTCGGGAAGGTTGAAGTCGACCTGGATGGTCGAGCACTGCCACGACCGGCGAAGGCTGTCCCGGATCTTCACGTCGATCTTCGGACCGTAAAAGACCCCCTCCCCGGGATCGATCGCGAAGGGGAGGCCCGACTCGTCGAGCGCCGCGCGGAGCGCCGCGGTGGCCCTCTCCCACTCCCCGTCGCTCCCGACCGACTTCTCCGGCCGCGTGGAGAGGTAGACGTCGAACTCGGTGAAGCCGAACGTCCGGAGCATGTGGAGCGTGAAGGCGAGGACGCGCCCGATCTCCTCCCTGAGCGTCTCGGCGGTGCAGAAGACGTGCGCGTCGTCCTGGGTGAACCCCCGCACGCGCTTCAGCCCGTGCAGCTCACCGGACTGCTCGTAGCGGTACACGGTGCCGAGCTCCGCCCAGCGGAGCGGAAGGTCCCGGTAGCTCCGCAGGCGGCTCCGGTAGACGTGGATGTGGAACGGGCAGTTCATCGGCTTCACGATGTAGTTCGTCCCGTCGATGTCCATCGGCGAGTACATCCGGTCCCGGTAGAAGCCCATGTGCCCGGAGATCTCCCAGAGCCGCTCCTTGGCGAGGTGGGGGGTGTAAAGCACCTCGTAGCCGTTCCGGAAATGCTCGTCGTACCAGAAGCGCTCGATCTCGTTCCGGATCCGCGCTCCCTTCGGGTGCCAGAAGATCAGGCCGGGGCCGTAGCCGTCGTCGGTCGAGAAGAGGTCGAGCTCCTTCCCGAGCTTCCTGTGATCCCGCTTCTCCGCTTCCTCCAGGTCCCGCAGGTACGCCTCGAGCGAGGCGTCGTCCGGGAAGGCGACCCCGTAGATCCGCTGGAGCATCCGGTTCCTCTCGTCGCCGCGCCAGTACGCGCCGGCGACGGCGAGGAGGCGGAACGAGCGGACCTCTCCGGTGCGCGCGAGATGCGGGCCGCGGCAGAGATCGACGAACTCGCCGTGGCGGTAGAGGGTGATCGGCTCCCCGTCCGGGATCTCCCGGAGCATCTCCACCTTGTAGTTCTGACCCTTCCTCTCGAAGAGGGCGACCGCCTCCCCGCGGGAGACCTCCTCCCGCACGTAGGGGAGATCCTCCTTCGCGATCGCCCGCATCTCTTCCTCGATGCGCGGGAAATCCTCCGGCGTCAGCGCGTGCTCCATGTCGACGTCGTAGTAGAAGCCGACCCCCCCGAACTTCTCCCCCTCCTGCGTGGGCGGACCGATCGCGAAGCGCACGCCCGGGTAGAGCCTCTCGATCGCGGAGGCCATCAGGTGGGACGTCGAGTGCCGGTAGACCTCGTAGTCGCCCCCGCTCAGCCGTTTCCCGGACACGGCCTCATCCCCCCCAGGACCGCCGCCGGCCGGCGCGGCCCGCTCCGAGACAAAAACACACCGGATCGCGCGAGCCGCGGCGGCGCCGGGGCCCTCGTTCCCTCGGAGTGCATCGGAATGGTGGGCGATACTGGACTTGAACCAGTGACCTCTTGCATGTCAAGCAAGCACTCTGACCACCTGAGCTAATCGCCCGAATTAAATTATTCACCGACCGGTTACCTGCGAATAAAAGCGTGTTTCCGGCCAGGTTCGATAACTTCCTTGAAAAAGACCTGTTTGCTGACGGAAATATAAACAGATTTGTTTTAACTACCCCTACGGGTTTTTATTTCCGTGGCAGG
>JBDRFQ010000324.1:0-2980 GCA_043818685.1 Candidatus Eiseniibacteriota bacterium | reverse complement strand
CTCTCCTGGGAGGAGGAAGGGGAGGGCGTCCACCGGCTCTTACCGGGGGCGCGCTCGGACCTCGGGGAGGAGATCGAGAGGGCCGACCTGGCGGAGCGGGTTCGAGAGCTCCTGGACCGGCTCCCCGCCGGCCACCGAACCGCGCTCACGCTCTTCTATCTCAATCAGCTTAAGTATGAAGAGATTGCCGTCGTGATGGAGGTTCCTCTCGGGACGGTGAAGACCCTCATCCATCGGGGCCGGATGCGGCTCCGGGGGCTCATCGTCGCCGAGCTGGGCTTCGCGGAGGCGCCGTCCGATCATGAAGAGAGCGGGGAGAGGTAGGGACGCATGCGCTGCAGGGACGCGATGGAGAGAATCGGGCGGAAGCGGGAAGGATCGCTTCCCGCGACCCTCGCGCGCGAGCTGGAACGCCATCTCTCCGCCTGCCCCCGCTGCCGCGCCGAGTCCCTTCTGCAGGCGCGCATGGATGAGGCGCTCCGGGCGCCGCCGCCGGACCGTCTCCGCGGCGACTTCACCGATCGGGTCGTCCGAAGGACTTTCGCGCACGAGCCGGCGCGCGAGCGTTCTTCTCGCTGGAGGGATCTCGCGCCGGTCCTCGCGCTCGCGGCGGCGGCGATCTGGCTCTTCGTTCTCGTGCCGGACCTCCTCCGGCTTGCGGGTGCGGGGGAATCGTCGGGGTGGTGGGACCCGATCGCGCGGCCCTTCCTCTCGTTCGCGGAGAGCCTGGGAGGTTTCTTCGGTTGTTTCGGCGGGCTCTTCCGTGTTCTCGACGGCTCGCGAGCGGCCGTCCTTCGCTCGGCCGCGCTCGGCCTCGTCTCCGTGGGTGCGGCCGCCTGGGCGTTCCGCCAGGTCCTGGGGTACATGGACCGGTAGCGCGCCTTCCCTGCCCCCCTCTCGCCGCCGCGCCAGTCGTGAAGCGCTTGTCCATCTCCGCGTCCGGGGTATAGTTGTGGCAAATCCGCTCCGGCACGCGGGGAATTGGAGTCGGTCATGTTCACAGCTTGTCTCCTTCTCGTATCCCTTCTCGCTCTCTCTCCTCCGCCGGTTCGGGCTCAGGGGGAGAGCGGAGAGCCGTCCCCGAGAGAGGACCGCTTCTTCGTCGTCGTTCTCGAGGCCGCGGAGAGGGCGGTTTATGAGTTTCTCTCGGAGGAAGAGAAGGCGGTGTTCCGGCGCACGCACTGGGGGCGTCTCGATCCGACCCCGGCGAGCGAGGAGAACGAACGGGAGACGGAACATCAGCGCCGCGTGTTGGAGACGATCAAGAGGTTCCGAGATCGATCGGGTCGTTTCGTCTGGGACGACCGCGGAAAGGCGCTGATACGGTTCGGACGCCCCGGGCGGATCGAGTTCGTCCGCGGCACCCTTCAGGACGACCGGTTCGTGCCTCCCCGCGAGCTTTGGCTCCACGGCGGCGTGCTCCTCGAGTTCGAGGACCGCGATCTCTCCGGCACCTATCGGTTCGGTGGGGCGGGGGGCGTGTTCCCGGTGACCGAGGAGATCCGGAGGCGCCTCGATACCGGCGAGGGGTTCGTGTGGGAGGTGATGGGAGAGGAAGCCGCGGACTCGGCGCGTGCGCTCGCGCTCGCGAATCTCTCTCTCGACCCGGAGAGGGATTTCGATGCGTCGAGCGCGGGCAGGGAATGGTGGGAGGGCGTCCCGGAAAGGAACGAGCATGCGCCGCCGCCGGCCGGGCTCGCCTTCGAGCAGTGGGTCTGCGCTCTCGCCCGAGAGGACAGCCTCGCGTGTCTGCTCGTCGGCGTCGAAATCCCCTGCCGGTCGCTGGGACGAGCGATCGAGGTCGACGCGGGGAGGAGCAGCATGCGGATCGAGCTGCGAACCGCGCTGCGCGATTCCACCTACTCTCTCGTAGCTCGCGGGCGGAAGAACATCTCGTGCGAGATCGATCCGGGCGGGGAGACTCCCTCCCGTCTCATCGTGGTCGATTCGATCGCCCCGAGCCCCGGCTCCTATCATCTCGTGATCGCGGTCGAGGATCTTGCGGGGGGGAAGGGGGGGATCTTCCAGACGGATCTCGATGTTCCCGACCTCACCGGGGGATCTCTCTGCATGAGCGGTCTCCTCCTGGCGGAGAAGGCCGCGACAAGCTTCCGCGAGAAGGGTCTCGTGCGGCGCGGCGACTACAGAATCGACCCCCGCCCGAGCGGTTCGTTCCGGAAGGGGGAGGTGGTCCACGTCTACTTCGAGGTATACGGCGTGGGACCGGACCGGGACGGGCGCTATTACTCCGAGACGGCGTATTCGCTCTCGGGGAAAAGGCCGGGGGGATTCTCGGCGCGCTTCGGCGGCACGGAGAAGGGCCGCCTCTCGGCGGGCGACGCGACGAAGGCGGGATCCGTGAGCCGCGAGTCGTCCTCGGTCCACCTGATGGCGATCGAAACGTCCGACCTCCCGCCGGACACGTACACCCTCGCGGTGGAGACGAGAGATCTGTCATCGGGCGAGACCGCCCGGGCGGTCGGACGGTTCGTCGTCGAAGAATAGGCCGCGCGTCATGCCCCGCGAGACGGCCCGACCGGGGGCGCGGAAACCACTGAGGCATCGCTGATGGTTCGAAAGGCTCTCGTCCTGCTCGTACTCCTCGCCGGGGCGGCGCGTGCCTTCGGCGAGGTGGAGTACCGCGAGCCGAACCCCTCCGAGGAGCGCTTCTTCACCGTGATCCTGACGGACGAGGATCGCGCCGCCTACGAATCCCTCCCGCCGGAAGAACGGGCCGCCTGGAAGCGCCGCTACTGGGCGAGTGTCGATCCTACCCCGACGACGGACGAGAACCAGCGCGAGACGGAGCATCAGCGGCGGGTCGTCGAGACGATTCGTCTCTTCCGCGACAAGGAAGACCGTTTCGTTTTCGACGACCGTGCGCGGTCGACCATCCGCTTCGGCACGCCGAAACGCCGCGAGCTCCTCGTCGGCGAGGTCGTCATTCATGAGGGGCTCCGCACCCCCCGCGAGTTTTGGC
>JBDRFQ010000323.1:0-3130 GCA_043818685.1 Candidatus Eiseniibacteriota bacterium | reverse complement strand
ACCCGAGAAAGTCCGCCGACGCCCCCGCAGGGAGAAGCAGAATCATGAGCGTGAAGCTGAAAAGCGCACCGAGTAACGAAGCCCGCATGACCGACCTCCTTTTCGAACAACAGCTATGAACGGACTCGCGGCGTATCAATTCCATTGAAGAGTTTGCAGTATACCACGATAAACGGCGTGAGTACAGCGTTTTCTGGCCACGCGGCCCTTCTTCGGACGCGCCCGGAATGCCGTCCCGGGCACCTGCCGGGGGGGGCGGGGGTCGGCCGGACCCCGCCGGACCCTTCTTCGAACGGCGGCGGCCGCGCGCGCGCCCGTCCGACGCCAGAGCGCGCCTCGGCTTGACGCGCCCCCGAGTGGGGAGTAGAGTGCTCGGTGCCATGAACGCCCCGCGCTTCCGGATCGTTTTACGCCGTGGGAGAGCGGCCGCCTACCTCCTCGCCAGCGCGGCGCTCCTCCTCCTCCTTGCCGTGGTCCTTCTATCGAAGATCCGGGCTCCGGGACCGGTGGTCGAGAAGAAGTACCTCGTCTCGCCGATCGGTCCTGTTCACGCGGCGGACGAGTTCGTCTGGAAGCGCCCTCGGGGAGCGGAGAGGTTCTTCCTCGAGCTGATGGATCAGGACGGAACGCTCCTCTGGTCGCAGTCCACGCGCGACACGACGCTGGCGCTCCCGGACGGGCTCGCCTTCTCCACGAACAGGGTCTACCGGTGGCGCGTCACCTACACCTTCGCCGACGGCGTCTCCCTGCCGACCAACGACGAGTCGTTCCAGCTCCTCTCCGGCCCGCGCGGCCGGCCATGAACCCTCTCTTCGCCGCCTCCGACAGGTACGAGGTCGATATCGGCCAGCACGTCTTTCCGACCGCGAAGTACCGGCTCGTGCGCCTCGCCCTCATCCGGGAGGGGGCGTGCGTCCCCGAGGATTTCGCAGAGCCCGAACCCCCGGCGCGGGCGGATCTCCTCCTCGTCCACACGCCCGCCTATGTCGGCGACCTCGACGATGCGCGCCTCACCCCCAGGACCTTCCGCTCGGAGCTTCCTGTGAACCGCAAGGTGATCGACGCCTTTCGCCTCGCCGCCGGGGGGAGCTCGCTTGCCGCCCGCATCGCCTCCGAGCGAGGGGTCGGCGTGCATCTCGGCGGGGGGTTTCACCACGCGTTCCCGGACCATGCCGAGGGCTTCTGCTACGTGAACGACGTGGCGGTCGCCGCGCGGACGGCCCAGCGAGACGGACTCGCCGGGAAGGTCCTCGTCGTCGATCTCGATCTCCACCAGGGGAACGGGACAGCGGTTGTTTTCCAGAGCGACGATTCGGTGTTCACCTTTTCGATGCATCAGGAAAACAACTACCCCGTGAAGGAACGATCGGACCTCGACGTCGGGCTCGCCGACGGCACGAGCGACGAGGAGTACCTCGAACGGCTGCGGGAGACCCTGCCGCGGCTGAGGGAGAAGGAGCGGCCCGACCTCGTCGTTTACGTGGCGGGCGCGGACCCGTACGAGGAGGACCAGCTCGGGGGTCTTTCGGTGACGATGCCGGGCCTACGCGAGAGGGACCGGTTCGTCCTCGAGACGTTCGTCCCGAACGGCGTTCCCGTGGCCGTCACGCTCGCAGGGGGGTACGCGCGGCGGCTCGCAGACACGGTCGCCATCCACACCGCAACCTGCCTCGAGGCGATCCGCGCCGTCGAGGCCTTTCCGGGCGGAGTGGATCGGTGAGCGCCCCCGCCCTCCGGATCCTCCAGGTCACCCACCAGGGGGACATCGGAGGCTCGACGAACTCGATCACCTGGCTCACCGACGGGCTCGCCCGCCTCGGACACGAGGTGTTTCTCTGCTGCCGCGAGGAATCGCTCCTCCGCGAGCGGTTCTCGGCCCATCCCGGAGTCCGGGTCGTTCCCTTCGTCTTCGGAAGGAACCCGCTCGCGTTTCATCGGAGCCGGGCGCTCGCCCGCTCGGCGCGCGCGCTGGGCATCGACGTGGTGAACGCGCACGCCTCGCTCGACCGCCACCTCACGATTCAGGCGAGGCACCTGTTCGGCGGGCGCTTCCGTTTAGTTCACACAAGAAGAAATATGCCCCTCTCCACCGGCGGGCGGCTCCAGGGGCGCTACTTCGGCGCCTTCACGGACAGGATCATCGCGGTGAGCGAACGGGTGGCCGCCGCGATGGAGACGGGCGGTGTGCCGCGGGAGAAGATCGCCGTGGTCCGCAACGGCATCCCCCTCGAATCGTACCGTGAGGTTCCGGAGGAGCGGGTGCGGGAGGCCCGGCGCTCGCTCTCCCTCCCCGGCGGGCTCCCCGTCGTCGGGATGTTCGCGCGCCGGAAGGGACAGGCCGACCTTCTCCGCGCGATGTCCTCCGTGGAACGGAAGAGCGCGATCCTCTTTCTCGGGATCGACCGCGACAGCGAGCTCGAGGCGCTCCGCGCTTCACTCCGGCTTTCCCACCCGGTTGTCTACGGCGGTTTCCGGACCGACATCCTTCCCTTCTACCGCATCCTCGATGTCTTTGTTCTTCCCTCCCTCATCGAGGGGTTCTCGCTTTCGATCCTCGAGGCGATGGCGTGCGGCCTTCCGGTCGTCTGCACGAACGCCGGTGGAAACGCCGAGGCGGTGAGGGACGGCGTGAACGGGTTTCTCTTTCGGCCGGGAGAGATCGATCGCTTCGCGGGGGGATTGCGGAAGCTCCTCGATGACGAGCCCCTTCGCGCGGCGATCGGAAAGACGAACCGCGAAGAGGCGTTCCGGCGTTTCGACGTGCGGGAGACAGTTCGGAAGACCGAGGCGGTTTATCTCTCGCTGATCGACGAAGGAACGAACTCGTGACGCCGCCGCGGATCCTCGCCGGTGCGGGGCTCGCCGGCCTCCTCTTCTTCCTGCCGTTCGGGATCGCCGGTCAGCAGATCGCCCTCGGCGCCGGCCTCCTCGGGGTCCTCCTGGCCGGGAGCGCCAGACGTCGCGTTCGGTCCTTTCTCCTCTCCGACGGAGGGGGGAGGGCGCTCCTCGCGGGCGCCGCCGCGTGGACGCTCGCCGCGACGCTCTCGCTCCTCCTCTCCGGCCGGGTCGGGGAGGGGGTCTCCGAGCTTCGCAAGCTCCTCCTTCTTCCGGCCGTCGTCTTTCCCCTCGC
>JBDRFQ010000322.1:0-8421 GCA_043818685.1 Candidatus Eiseniibacteriota bacterium | reverse complement strand
GCTCCGAGGCGAACGTCTCGATCGACGCGATGCCCGGTTTCTCCTGGTACATACTCATGAAGAAGCTCGCCGTCCCCTTGCACTTCAGCCCCTCGACCACGCAGACGAGCGTCTCGCTTCCGACGTTGCCGAAGCTCGCCTGGGCGGTCGGCTGCGTGAAGACGGTTCGGAGGGCATGCCCCCCGAAGAGCGCGGCGACCACG
Source organism: Candidatus Eiseniibacteriota bacterium (assembly GCA_043818685.1). GTDB lineage: Bacteria > Orphanbacterota > Orphanbacteria > Orphanbacterales > Orphanbacteraceae > VGIW01. The sequence continues at coordinate 8,218 of JBDRFQ010000322.1, read as the reverse complement.
AGCGCGGGAAGGAAGTACCTCGATACGTTCATGTCACCACCTACAGCGTCGCCCGGAGGTTCAGCGCTCCCTTCACCGGGCAGGCGTCGATGCACTCGAGACAGTTCGTGCAGTCGCGGTCACGGACCGTCTTCGTTTCGTAGGGGCGGATGTCGTGAGGGCAGGCCGCCCCGCAATCCGCGCACGCCGTGCAGAGATCCGAGTCCCGAACGATCTTGACGAAGCCGAGACGGCTGATCGGGTCGAACGTCGCCCCCAGCGGGCACAGGTACCGGCAGAAAAACATCGGCACGACAAGCGAACCGGCGAGGATCGCGCCGAGGGTCGCGTAGGTGATCCAGCCGAGCGTTCCGTGCCCGAACCCCGAGAAGACCGCGTAGAAAGGATCGAACCCCCGCAGAACCAGCTCGCCCAGCTTGTAGGTGAAGTAGAGCGATGCGACGAGCGCGGCGTAGCGGAGGAGCTTGAGCCGGTCGTTGATCCGCGGGTTCGGCCGGCGGCGGCCCGGGCGGAAGAGGCCGCCGAGCCTGCCGGTCAGCTCGCCCAGAAACCCGATTGGGCACGCCCACCCGCAGAACGCCTTCTTCGCGGCGAGCGCGAGCACGAGAACGGCAAGGAACATGGAGAGGTTGAGCGGCCCGAGGGCGCAGCTGAACTCGCCGGTCCGCCAGAGCCCCCAGAGGCTCTCCATGCCGCCGAAGGGACAGTAGGCCTCGAACGAGCGGCTCCCGAACCCGAGGGCGAGGTAGATCACCGAGACGAGAACCGCGCCCATCAGCCCGTATCGAAGATAGCGAGTCTTCACCGTTCTCCTGCGCGGTCCGTCCGCATCCGCCCGGGTTCGTTCCTCCGGCGACCGGGGGTGTCGCCGATTGCCCATTGATTTTACCCGCGACCCGCTCCCCTGTCCAGGGAGATCGCGCGCGGGCCCCGGGCGGCGCTGATTCGTCCCGCCCTCGGCCCCGCGAAGATCCTCCCGATCGAGGACCGCGATTGGGATTGCGCTCGGCATCCCCGCGGCGGAGACGCGCGCACGATCCGGGCCGGCGGATCAGCGAGACGAGGAGTTGAGGAACTCGTCGCGAAGATGGACGTGCATCGCGAAAGCGGCGGCGGCGGAGTCCGGCTCCTCGAGAAAAGCGAAGGGCGCGTCCGAATCGTAGGAGAGAATCGAGTGGCAAAGCGTGCAGTCGTACGGAATCGACGCGCCGTAGGCGTCGACGAGGTCTGGGTTGTGGCAGCGGAAGCATCCGCCGCCGTTCCGGTGCCCCCGGTGGTCCGGGTAGGAGTTCCACGAGACGTTCATGAGGGGGTGCACGTTCCGGCGATAGGCAGACCGCACCTCTCGGACCGCGTCGTCGATCGAACCGGGCATTCCGGCGGTCTCCGCGCGAAAACGGCGCGCGTATCCGCCGGCGAGGGCGTTCCGGATCCCGGTCATGGCGGAGGCCGTGTCCGCGTAGCTCCCCGTGAGGGCGGCGAGAGCCTCGCGCTTCAAATGAGGAAGCCGGCGATCGAGAAGCCCGCGACGGATCCTCTCGTCGATCGCGCGCTCCGGCTCTTCGTAGATGTGGGTTGCGCGGTTGTGGCAATCCACGCAGTCCATCGTCCGGGCCGTCTCGACCTCCTCCTTCTCGAGCTTCCGGTTGGTGTAGCGCCAGAACTCCTCGCCCTTCCGGACCTCGACCCAGAGCATCTCCTCCCGCTCGTCGTTCCGCGACGCATAGCGGACCTCGTTCGCCGCGGCGATGTGCCAGTGGATCTCCCCCCGGCGCTCCCCGCTGCCGGCGCCGACCTTCAGGGAGAGCGCCGTGTAAGAAGGCGTCGACTCCCGATCGAAACCGAACCGGGGGAAGACCTTCACGCGGCTCCCGTAGAACTTGTCCGGCCAGTGGCACTTCTCGCACGTCTCGCGCGCCGGGCGGAGCTGGCGAACCGGCGTCGGAATGGGCCGCTCGTACAGATCGAACGTCGCCGAAACGATCTGCCAGAGGCCGTTCAGCTTGGCGTCGACCAGCGCCTCGGTCCCCTCCCCCACGTGACACTCCACGCACTTCACGCGCGCGTGCGGCGAGTCTTGATACGTGATCCACTCCGGGTGCATGACGCCGTGGCAGGCGGTCCCGCAGAAGACCGGCTCGTCCATGAAGTGCAGCATCCGCGCGCCGCCGGCCCCGAGGAAGAGGACGTTCACCAGGGTGAGGACCGCGATCGTCGCGACCAGGCGCGATCCGGTCGCCTTCGGCTGCAGCATCTCGGGGGAGAAGCGCTCGTCGAGAAGCTCCGAAGTGCTTCTTCCGGTCGCCTTCCGATAGAGCCACCACCCGATCGGGACCAGGATCAGGCCGAGGACGAACAGCCCCGGGAGGAGCATGTAGCTGATCAGGCCGACGTAGGCGTTCGTGACGACGCCGACGACGCGAAGCAGCTCCATGAAGAGGAAGAGGAAGAACGCGGAGGTGGTCAGGACGACGCCTGCCGTCCCGACCCGGTTCGTCGAAAGCCCCCGGACGAAGAGGTGGAACTTGCGGATCATCGCGCGGTCCCTACTCCGGCTTGAAGAGATCCTCGTAGAACCGCTGTATCCTACCCGACCGAAGGTCCGCCTTGATCTCGTCGGTGGGGCGCCCCATCCACTGGTGGAACGGGTCGTTCTCGAGGAGATCGTCGATCAGGGCGTTCACCTCCGGATCGTCGTAGTGACGGGCCTCCGGCAGGAACTTGAAGTAGAAGTGCTGGGCGACATCGTAGATGCCGTGCCACCACGTGTAGTCCGGACCCATCATCGAGGCGCCGTGGCGGGCGCGGCGCCCCTCGTGGTGCCACAGCTCCCAGTAGGTCCATTCGATCTTGTTCCCGAAGCTCGACGGGTTCTCGAGAAGCCCCCTCTCCCGGATCACCGTCATGATCCTGCCCGCCGGCTCGGCGAACTTCTTGTTGTAGAGCTGGACCACGCCGTCCATCTGGAAGTAGTGCCCCCGGACGAACTCCAGCCCGTGGCAGGACGTGCACATCTTCTGCATGTTCTCCCGCTTCTCCCGCCAGTTCTCCTTCATGTTCGACACCGGCGGGCGGAGGGTCCAGGAGATCCGCTGTCCGACGTCGTGGCTCAGGCCCTCGCCCGGCGCGGCCGACATGTGGCAGGTCGCGCAGGTCGGCGCCTCGAAGTAGTCGATCCCGACCACCCAGCGATCCGCGTCGAGGTTCATGTCGTCGATGTGCGTGTAGTAGGCGTTTCCGTGCTTCGACTCCTCGTACACTTCTTTCTGCGGATGGTCCGGACCGAGGTGGCACTTGCTGCACGCCTCGGGGCGGCGCGCCTGCGCCTTGGAGAAGGAATGCCGCGTGTGGCACGCGTTGCAGGAGCCCTTGCTCCCGTCCGGGTTCAGCCGGCCGATCCCCGAGTTGGGCCAGCTCTCGCGGGCGAGCCTGTTCGGGGAGTCCGGGTCGATTTTCACCTTCGAGCCGTGACAGCTCTCGCATCCGGCGATCGCCGCGGGGCGCCCTCCCGCCGTTTCCGCCAGGTACGCGTCCTGCGACTCCAAAATGAGCCCCGCAGTCGCGTGATGGGATGCGTCCACCTCACCGGTCTCCTTGGGATGGCATCCCCCGCAGTCCTTCGGCGTGACGAGCGTGGCGATTGTCGCCCCCTCGTGCGGGAAGGCGTCCGGCTCGCCCCGCTCCGCGCCGTGGCAGTCGATGCAGGTCACGTTGTGCGCGGAATGTTTAGACATGTACCACTGGTTGTAGATCCCGGGGGATTTCTCCTTGTGGCACGTCATGCATTTCCCGGCGGCGGATTGCCCCGCCGCCGCTGCCGCTCCGCTGCTCGCCGGAGCGCCGGCGATCAGCACGGCGATCAGCGCCCCGGCGATTCGTGAAGTGCCCGACTGATCGGAATTCGCGCTCATCGGATCTCCTCCCCGAACCCGGCCGTGACCATCGCGTAGGCCCACAGCCCGGGATCGCTTTCGTCCGCTCCCGCGAACGATTCGGACGGCAGAAAGAGGGACGCCCCTCCGTCGATTCGGACGCCCGCCACCCGCGTGGTGGTCAGCGTGAGGTCGAGCTCGTAGCCGAGTGCTCTCGTCTGCTCGCCCCTGAAGTCCGAGTAGTCTTGCGCGGTTTGAAAGTAGTGGAGGTCCGTCTTGAACGTCCATCCGGAGCAGGGCTCGATCGAGAGCCGCCCGAGAAGATCGAGGAGGCCTTCCGTCCGCGAGGGGACGAAGTAGTCCATGAACCCCCGGAATTTGTGCCCGGTGTAGTACAGGTTGTCGTAGGCCTGGTACGTCCCGCCGGCGGGGTCCGAGTCGCCCGAGGCGAAGTCGGCCCCGAGGGCGAGATCGATCTTGCGGGGACCGGGAATGCGCCAGCCGATCTCCCCGGCCGCGAGAAACGCGGAGATGTCCTGCTCGCGCGCCTCCTCCCCGGCGACGAGGGCGCGGTCCCCGAACTGGTACACCCCGTTCACATCGACCCGGACCGGCCCGTACGCGCGCCCGTGGTAAACGCCCGCGTCCCACCGATCGAGAAGATTCACACCGGGCCCGATGCTCCCTCCGGCCTTCTCGGCGTCGCGCTCGCGGAAGACGAAGAGATCCGAACCGGCCGAGGGGAGCTCCGCGTACAGTCCGAACACGTCGAAGTCGCCGCTCCTCTTCGCCGCGCCCGGCTCGAACCTCTTCCAGGCGTGCGCGGTGACCCGAACGGGCTCCGTCTCATACCAAAGCGATCCCCCTTCCCACGAGCGCCCCGCGTTGTGCCAACCGACCGATCCAAAAACCCGCTGGTTTCCGAGATCCACCTCGAACCGTCCCGCGCGGAAGCCGAGGCCCGCGAGGCCGAGACGGTCGACGCGAACGAACGCCTGGTGAAGATCGACGCTCTCCCCGTCGGCGAGCGTTCCCGACGCGGGTTCGCCCGACGAGGCCAGGCCCCCCAGCCGCCTGCTGTCCTGCATCTGGACGAAGAGGTGCGTGTTCGACTCGATCTCGGCCCCCACCCCGATCCGGGTACGGAGGTCGGTGTGCTGAAGCACCGACGCGGAGGGATCGAAGCTCTTCTTCTCCCCCTCGGCGCGGACGCGGACCTGGCCGCTGATCGTGAGGCGGGTCTCCGCGGTCGCCGGCGAGGCGAGCAAGAGAGAGATCGCCACTGGAAGGCATGTCGAAAGACCGAACAGCAGCTTTCTTCTCATCGCTCGACACCTCCATGGACGCGCTTGGTCCGCGAGCGTACGCCCGAGTCTGCGGGAAACGGCCCGCCCGGTCTCCGACAAAGGTCAAAGGCGCCGCACGGAACCGGCGCGCGGCGCCGAGCCGGGCATCCCAGGGGCCTTGGCGTCACGGCTCCTTCATCTCCTCCGGCTCCTCCAGCGGTTTGCCGAGAACGTAGTGGTCGAACCAGGCGATGTCCCACTCGAGCTTCGCTTTCCGATGCGTGTACTTTCGGAGACCGTGCCCCTGCCCGGGATAAACCACCAACTCGGATGGAACCTCGAGGTAGAAATCGAGCCCGCGGAAGAGCGCGGTCGAGTGAGCGGGCGGAACGCGCGGGTCATTCCCCCCCACGTGGATCAGGGTCGGCGTCTTCACCCTGTCGAGGCGCCAGAGCGGCGAGGCCTTCAGGTACTCCTCCGGCTTCTCCCAGGGGAGGCCCTCCATGTAGTTGATCACGTGTCCCGGCGTGTCCTCGATCCCCCACTGGAGCGACATGTCGAGGACGCCCGCACCCGTCGAGGCAGCCTTGAACCGGTCGGTCTCGGTGATGATGCAGTTGGTGACGAAGCCGCCGTTGCTCCAGCCGGAGACCGCCATCTTCTCCGGGTCGGCGATCCCCTTCTCGATCAGCATGTCCACGCCCAAGAGAACGTCCTCCACCTCGATCGCGCACTCGGCTCCGATCAGGTCGGTCAGGAACTCGTCCCCGTACCCGGTCGAGCCCCGGTAGTTCGGCGCGAAGACCGCCCATCCGAGCGAGGGCCAGAGTCCGCGCCCGTAGATCCAGAACTCGAAGTAGTACTTGTCCGCGTCCGTCGGACCGCCGTGCAGCGCGACATGCAGCGGGAGCTTCGCTCCGGGCTCGTAGCCGTACGGAAGCTCGAGGATCCCCTCGACCGTGTCTCCCTCCGCGCCGGCCCACTTCACGATCTCGATCTTCGGGAGCTTCCACGTGTCCACCTGCGGGTTGATGCGCGTGAGGCGTCGGAGGTTCGGCTTGCCGCGGGTGGAGGCGACGAAGATGTCGTTCGGCTGCGTCACGTCGCCGAGGGCCGCGGCGAGCAGGGCTCCGTCGGGCGAGAGATGGAACGCCTTCGCCACCCAATCGCCCGGCGTGAGGATGTCGAGACGCCCCTGTCCGCCGCGCTTCACGTCCCGGATGCAGGCGACGCGAACCCGGGCCTTCTCCTCGGCGGCGAAGCAGAGATCGTTCGACGAACCGATCCACTGGAGACGGCCGCCCCCGCCGAGGGAGAACTCGCCCTGCCGCGCGAGGCGCTCGGGGAACACCTCGCCGCCGCTGAAGTGGGCCACGAGAAGCTCTGCCGGATACCCGTCGAAATCGACGTGGAAGGCGAGCTTGGAGGCGTCGGAGGACCAGGCGAGACCGCCGAGCCATCCGTAGGGGGAGGGGGCGTCCTCGCGCCAGAGCTTGTCGGGAATCGCGGCCGTCTCGCGCGTCTTCCGATCCCAGACATCCACGCGCGAAAGCCCCTCGTTGGTGATCAGCTCCTCCGTGGGCGTCGTGATCATGGCGATCCGCCCGCCGTCCGGAGAGACCGCGAACTCGCGGATGACCCGGTTTTCGTCGACCAGCTTCTCGGTCCGCCAGGTCGTCAGATCGAGCGCCCACAGCTCGCTGTAGTTCATGACCCCCTTGCCGTACTCGAGGTCTTCGAACTTCTCTTTCATCTCCTTCCAGGGGTCCTCGACCTCCTCGCTCGACCGCACGTAGTAGAGGGTCCTGCCGTCCCGGGAGAGAGCGTAGTCCTCCACCCCGTCCTTGAACCGCGTGACGGGGACCGGCTCCCCGCCCTCGACGGAGACCTTCCAGACCTGCGTCTTGCCGTTGTACGGGGGAGGATCGTCGTCCTCGCCGCGCGCGCTCGTGAAGTGAAGCCAGCGGCCGTCCGGACTCCACTGGGGATTGTCGTCGTTCCCCGGATCGAAGGTCACGCGGCGCAAGGCCTCCGTCTTCACGTTCACGATCCAGAGATCGGTGTGGCGCGTGTCCGCGTCGAGATCCCAGCGAAGGTCGGTGAGGGCGACGTGCTCGCCCCCCGGCGAAACCTCGCAGGCGGAGATGAAGCCCTGCGTGAAGTAGTCATCGGCCGTGAGGTCGTGGGTTCGCTCCTCGGCCGCCGCGCGCGCGAACAGCGCGGCGAGACCGACGGCCGCGACGAGACACGGAAGGACAACGGATCGATAGAACGTTCGTTTGTACATGATTTTTCCTCCGATGAATGTCCCGCGAAGCTCCGCGAGGTCCCGGGCGGACTCGGCGGGGACGGATCCCGCTCGATCGCGCCCTTCGGCTCGGCTTTCCAAGATACAGTGGCCCGGCGGCATCGCCGAAACGAAAAAGGGGGTGCACCCCTATCCTGTTGCGGCAGAAAAGAATAGAAGCCGGCGGCGGCGGAGACCTGCGGGCGGAGGGGAATGCGGGGGGACCCCGACCCGGACGATCGCCCAAAGGAACGAGCCGGCGCGCTGCGAACGCGTGCTCAATCCGGGCCGGAAGGCGCGCGTTACCGAACGAGAGTGATCTTCCGGCGGATCACCTCTCTTGGTGTCTCGAGACGCAGGAAGTAGACCCCCGATGGCGCCTCGATCGCTCCGTCGCTCCGGCCGTCCCAGGCGACCTCCGCGAGGCTCCCCGCGGGCGGAACTTCCAGGCTTCTCACCAAGCGGCCCCGCGCGTCATACACCGCCAGGCGATAGAGGTCCGCGCCGACCCCTGCGGGCCTTGCGAGCCACGCGCGTGCCGATCCCCGCGAGGGGTTCGGATAAGGAGAGCCGAGAGACCATCCCCTCCCCCACGTCTCCTCCGACCCGACGCCGACGCCCGGCGACACGGTCACGTGACCCCCCATCGACCCGAGCGGCTGGATCTCCACGCGGTCGATGTCCATGACCACCGCGGAGAGGAAGTCGATCGAGGTTTCCCCCTCGGCGAGAGCGGCAAAGTGAATGACGGCCAGCTCGCCGGGCGCGAGAAC
>JBDRFQ010000321.1:0-2614 GCA_043818685.1 Candidatus Eiseniibacteriota bacterium | reverse complement strand
CCCTCTTCTTCGCCGCCGCCGGGTATCTCTTCCTCGTCGACGCGCTCTTCGTTCTCGCGTCCGTGTTCGGCCGCTTCATCCCGCGGGCGCCGGAGAGCCTCGCCCTCCCCGCGCGGGTCCTTCTCGGAGCGGCGTTCGCCGCCGCGGTGCTCGTCCTCGGCCGTCTCGACGCCGAGGGGAGCCCCCGGTTCCTCCTCTCTCCCGCGATCGGCGTCACCACCGGTTTCCTTCTCCTCTATCTCCTCCGGGGAAGGGGGTGGCGCGTGTGGAGCGGTTTCGGCTTCGTGATCGCGACGGCGGTCGTCGTCTACCCGTACGTCAGCGCCGCCCGCGAAGAGGTCGTCCGTCTCCGCCTCGAGGACAAGGCCCTCCGCTTCGCGGAACCGCGGGACGAGTGGAAACGGTTTCTGCTCGAAGAGACCCTGCGCTTCTTCGAGGGGGACGCCGTGCTCCTCGAGAAGCTCTCCCGGCGTCCGCTCCACCCGATGGAGCGGGAGGCGTTTCTCGCCTGGGTCCGGAGCGGCCTCTCGCGCTACGACTACAGCGTGGAGCTTCGGATCCTCGACCGGCAGGGGGCGGTGGTGAGCCGGTTTGCCCTCGACATGCCGCCCGAGTCTCCCGTGCGCGCCGCGTTCGTCTTCCGGGACGTGCGCGACTCGGGAGAGATGCGGATCTATGAGGGGCGCCGCCGCCTTCGGGGGGAATCGATGGAGATCTACACCGGCGCGGTCCCCCTGATCCGCGGCGGAGACCTCGTCGGGGCGGTGATGATCTCCATCCCCTACTTCTACGAGAACCTCGAGTACGCGGCGAAGCTCCCCCCGACGTCGTACGAGATGTTCCGCAATCTCCGCACGCTCGAGCGGACCCTCGTGCGCCAGACCGAGGCGCTTCAGGTCTTTCTCTACCGGGACGGCGAGGCGGTTCTCTCATCGAGCGACCGCTTTCCGGCGGAAACGCGGCTCGACGGCGAGCTCTTGCGGAAGATCGAGCGGAGCGGTTCCTTGTGGGGGCGGCTCCGGGTCGACGGGAGGCGGTACGACGCCTTCTTCACCCCCTGGAACGACCCGGAGCGCGAGGGGGTGCTCGCCTTCGCCCTCCCCCGCGCGAGCGGCATCGCCCACGCGCTCTCCCTCATCGACATCGTGCTCGTCTCCCTCTTCTTCGCCCTCGCGGTTCTCGCCCTCTTCCTGCCGGTCCTCCTGCTCGCCTCTCCGCGGCACGGCGCTCGCGGCGGTCTCCGATTCGAGACGAGCTTCCGCGACCGGCTCGTGCTCGCGTTTCTCGTCGTCGCGCTCCTTCCCGCCCTCCTTCTCGGCGTGGCGGGGCGGCGGATGGTCGCCAGCCGGCTCCGCGAGGCGGGGGAGACCGCGGCGCGCGCCTCGATGCAGGCGGTCCGCTACGCGCTCGAGAGGGACGCGATCCGGGAGGCGGAGGAGATCGCGAGGAGCACGCTGGTGAGGAGGCGGGTGCTCGGCGTTCAGGAGGGGGAGGAGCCGTTCGATCTCGAGCTCAGCCTGAAGAGGTTCGCGATCTACGCGCCCGACGGCCGCCTGATCTTACAGAACGGCAAGGTCGGAGCGCCGGACCCGCGAGCCTTCGCCGACGTGGTCGAGCGCCGGACGCCGGCGACCGCGTTCGATCTCACCGAAGGCCTCTCGCTCGACGTCCTCGTGGGGATCTCGCTCGAGGGGTTCGAGGAACGTATCGAGGGGGTCCTTCTCCTCTCCCGTCCGATCGACGAGAGCTGGTCCGCGGAGCTCGCGGAACGGGTGGGGACGGACGTCTCTTTCTACGAGGCGGGGATGATCGCTGCGTCCTCCCGCTTCGAGCTGTATCAGTCGGGGATCCTCTCCCCGCGCCTCCCCGCGCCGGTCTACGCCTCCCTCGATCTCCGGGGGGAGGAGGTCCGCTTCGGCCGGGAGAGCATCGCGGGAACTCCTTACCTCGTCGGGTACGGCTCGCTGCACGACTTCGACGGCCGCCCGGTCGGGACCGTGGCGGTTCCGCTCCTCTTTCAGGAGCGGGAGGCGGTGCGCGACCTCGAGCAGGCGTACGCGGCGATCACGTACCTCACCTTTCTCGTTCTCGTGGTCGTCGTCCTCCTTGCGGAGACGATGGGAGAGCGAATCGCCCGCCCGATCCGCGATCTCTCGCGCGGCATGGAGCGGATCTCCGCCGGGGATCTCGAGCAGACCGTTCCCGTTCGGTCGGGGGGAGAGATCGGGCGCCTGGTCCGCTCGTTCAACCGCATGACCGGGGAGCTGAAGCGGAGCCGCGACGCCCTGACCGAGCGGACGCGCTACATCGAGACGGTGCTCGGGAGCGTGGGGGCGGGCGTGATCGCCTTCGATCGCGAGGAGAGGATCGCCAGCGCGAACCGCGCCGCGGGGGAGATCCTCGCGGTGCCGGCTCGCGAGCTCTTGGGCTCGCGCCTCGACCTCGTGGGGGGCGGGCGTCTCGAGCCTCTCCATCGGATCGTGGCCGGGCTCGACCCGGCGGGGTGGGGGCCGGTCCATGAGGAGGAGGCGGAGCTCCGGAGGGGAGGGGGGACGGTGACGCTCCGGGTCGTCGCCACGGCGATCGCCGACACGGAAGGACGCGACCTCGGCAA